>NZ_CAWUDL010000149.1:0-5349 GCF_963920945.1 Anabaena sp. CCY 9402-a | reverse complement strand
TCGATGCCTTTCCTCTGACGGCTAATGGTAAACTTGACCGTCAGGCATTACCTGTACCCACGCAAATACAGAAGATAACTACTAATTTTGTTTTACCCCGAACAGATACAGAAAAGGCGATCGCAGATTTATTTTCTTCTCTCCTAAATATTAAAAACGTTAGCATCTACGATAATTTCTTTGAGTTGGGGGGACATTCCCTGATTGCAACTCAAGTAATTTCTCGTCTGCGGGAAACCTTCCAAATTGAGTTACCTTTGCGGGTGTTGTTTGAATCCCCCAGGGTTATAGAACTGGCGGAAATTATCAATAGTCAACGCCAAACAAACTTAGAACTAACTGCACCAGCACTGACACCCATATCTAGAGAAAATCTTGATATACCTTTATCTTGGGCGCAACAGCGACTCTGGTTTTTAGAACAATTAGAAGGTGGTAGTGCCACTTACAACGTACCGACAGCCTTACAATTGGAAGGAAGACTAAATGTCACCGCTTTAGAACAAGCCTTAGCGGAAATTATCCGTCGTCATGAAACCTTGCGGACTTGCTTTAGATTGGTGAATGGCACACCAGTACAATTCATTGATGCTAACCCTACTATCACCTTAAAAGTTACTGACTTGCAGCAATTACCAACGCCGGAACAGACTACAGAAGTCCAGCGTTTGGCAGTATTAGCAGCTGAAACACCCTTCAATCTCCAGCACGCTCCCTTATTCCGAGTTACATTGTTACCCTTGGGTGAAGAATCCCATGTGTTACTGATAACGATACACCATATCATCTCTGATGGGTGGTCTGTGGGTATCTTCATCCAAGAACTATCAACTCTCTATCAAGCTTTCTCGGTTGGCAAACCCGCTCCATTGCCAGCGTTACCTATTCAATATGCTGACTTTGCTATTTGGCAACGGCAATGGTTAAGTGGAGAACTTTTAAAAGCTAAACTTAACTACTGGCAACAGCAATTAGCAGATGCACCTCCTTTATTAGAATTACCCACAGATAAACCACGTCCAGCAATCAAAACTTTCCGGGGTAACAAACAAGACTTTGCAATATCCTTGCAGTTGAGTGAAGGAATCAAGAATTTGAGTCAACAGCACGGGGTTACGCTGTTTATGACTCTGCAAGCAGCCTTTGTCACCTTACTGCATCGTTACAGTGGGCAAACTGATATTCTTGTGGGTACACCCATCGCTAACCGAAATCGTGCCGAAATAGAACCATTGATTGGCTTTTTTGTCAATACTTTGGTATTGAGAACCCAAATTTGCGATAATCCCAGTTTTGCTGAGTTACTCCAACAAGTCAAACGGGTAGCGTTAGATGGCTATGCGCATCAAGATGTCCCCTTTGAGCAGGTGGTAGAAGTCTTACAGCCAGAACGCAACCTAAGCTATACGCCTCTGTTCCAGGTAATGTTTGCCTTGCAGAATGCTCCCTTGGGCTTAGATAATTTGGAATTAGCAGGTTTGAGCCTGACACCTTTACTTATTGAGACGGTGACAGCCAAATTTGATTTAACCCTGTCAATGGAAGAAACCCCAGAGGGATTAATTAGCACATGGGAATATAACACCGACTTGTTTGATTCTGAGACAATTACGCGGATGGCGGGACATTTCCAGAATTTAATCACAGCAATTCTGGCTAATCCCCAGCAAACAGTCCAAGAATTACCCTTACTTAGTGATACTGAACGGCAACAAATATTAGGAGATGGGAATCCTACTGCTGAGTATATTGTCAATCAATGTCTGCATCAACGGTTTGAGGAACAAGTACAAAAAACACCGGATGCTATAGCCGTAACTTTTGCCGACCAACATCTCACTTATGCTCAGTTAAATACCCGTGCAAATCAGTTAGCGCATTACTTACAAACTTTGGGCGTTAAGCCTGATGTGTTGGTAGGTATCTGTGTTGAGCGTTCCCTGGAAATGATGGTGGGTTTATTGGGGATTCTCAAAGTTGGCGGTGCTTATGTACCACTTGACCCTGAGTATCCGCCGGAGCGTTTGGCGTTTATGTTGGATGATTCCCAGGTGTCGGTGTTGTTGACTCAGGCTAAGTGGTTAGAAAATCTACCCGTAACGAATGCTAAGACTGTTTGTTTAGATAAAAATTGGGAAGATATCCATACCCATAGTGTAGAAAATCCTCAGATTGGGGTGTTACCTGAAAATTTAGCTTATGTAATTTATACTTCTGGCTCTACGGGTAAACCGAAAGGTGTGTTGGTGAATCACTGCAATGTGATGCGGTTATTTGCAGCGACTCAGGATTGGTTTAACTTTGATGCTAGCGATGTGTGGACACTTTTCCATTCCTACGCTTTTGATTTCTCCGTATGGGAAATGTGGGGAGCATTGTTGTATGGTGGTCGATTGGTAGTTGTGCCTTTCTGCGTGAGTCGTGACCCTGGGGAGTTTTATGAGTTGCTTTGTCGGGAGGGGGTGACAGTGTTAAATCAGACACCTTCGGCTTTTCGTCAGTTGATTTGGGTAGAAAGCTCACGCAGAGACGCGGAGGCGAGCCAGTGCGTTGGGCGGCTCTGCCGACTTGAAGCAACTGGCGTGCGGAGAGGAGGAGATGAGAGGATTGCTTTGCGATGGGTGATTTTTGGGGGAGAGGCTCTTGACCCAACTAGTTTATTACCTTGGTTTGAAAGACATGGAGATGCTTGTCCGCAATTGGTGAATATGTATGGGATTACGGAAACTACTGTACACGTTACTTTCCGTCAGTTGACTATGGCGGATGTGGGAAGTCCTAGCAGTGTGATTGGTGTACCGATTCCTGATTTACGGCTGTATATTCTCGATGAACATTTGCAGCCTGTTCCTGTGGGGGTACGAGGTGAAATGTATGTTGGCGGTGCAGGAGTAACACGGGGTTATTTGCATCGTCCAGAGTTAACCCAAGAAAGATTTATCCGATTGGGGACTAGGGATAATACTGTCACCTGTCACCTGTCACCTGTCACCTATAACCCTCTCTACAAAACCGGTGATTTAGCTCGCTATTTAGCTGATGGGAATATCGAATACCTCGGCCGCATAGATGACCAGGTGAAGATTCGCGGTTTTCGGATTGAGTTGGGGGAAATTGAGGCGAAGTTAGCAAGTCATCCCCAAGTACGGCAAACTGTAGTTTTAGTACAAGCAGATACTCCAGAAAATAAACGCCTGGTGGCTTACTTTGTGGTTGATGGTGAATCTCCCAGTAGTGGTGAATTGCGAGAGTATCTCAAACAGCAGTTACCTGATTATATGATTCCTGCTGTGTTTGTTTCACTAGAAGCTTTCCCATTGACGGCTAATGGTAAACTTGACCGACGGATGTTACCTGTTCCGGAAGTTAGACCAGAGTTAGATACTGGTTTTGTCGCACCCCAAACTAAAGAACAAGAATTATTAGCCAATATTTGGACGGAAGTTTTAGGGGTGTCCCAAGTCGGGATACATGATAATTTCTTTGAATTGGGTGGTGACTCGATTCGCAGTATCCAAATTTTGGCGCAGGCTAACCAAGTTGGGTTAGATTTTTCTCTTCAGCAGTTATTTCAACACCAAACTATTGCGGAATTGGCGGAGTTGGTGAGTAAGGAAGTGAGTTTTACGCTGACACCGCAGACATCACCTTTTAGTTTGATTGCGGAGACAGACAAGCAGAAGCTAGCCGCAGGATTGGAAGATGCCTATCCTCTGACAGCATTGCAAGCGGGGATGGTATTTCACAGTGAGTTGAGTGCAGATTCTGCTGTTTATCATGATGTTTTCTCTTTCCATCTGCGAGCGACTTTGGATTTACCAGCATTGCAGACTGCAATTGAGCAATTGATGGCTCGTCATGCAGTATTGCGTACTAGCTTTAACTTGACAGGGTTTTCTGAGCCGTTGCAATTAGTGCATCAAAATGTGGATGTACCTTTGCAGGTGGATGATATCAGTGATTTAACAATGGCTGAACAGCAAGCCGCCATCGATGCTTGGATAGAAACGGAGAAGTATCGCCATTTTGATTGGACACAACCGCCTCTGTGGCGTTTTGATGTTCATCGTCGTAGTGGGGAAACTTTTAATTTAAGTTTTAGTTTCCACCATGCGATTCTTGATGGTTGGAGTGTGGCATCTTTAATGACGGAATTATGGCAACAATATTTAAACTTACTCAAACCCTCCCCAATCTTTAATCCCCAATCCCCAATCCCCACAATTGCTTTCCGTGATTTTGTGGCATTAGAACGTACTGCTTTACAATCGGAAACGACACAACAATATTGGCTAGAACAACTCCGTGATGTCACAATTACTGAACTACCACGCTGGCCACAATCCTATTGTGAGGAACTTAGGGGCGAAATAGGGATTCAGGAAGTCGCAATTAGTGCTGAGTTGTCAGACGGCTTGAAGCAACTAGCTCGCAATGCTAGTGTTCCTCTGAAAAGTGTACTGTTGGCGGCTCACTTACGGGTATTGAATTTACTGGGCAATCAAGCGGATGTATTGACGGGTTTGGTGGCTAACGGTAGACCGGAAGATGCAGATGGGGAAAAAATTCTAGGGCTATTTTTAAATACTTTGCCTTTGCGATCGCAATTAGGCGGTGGTACTTGGTTAGAATTGATCCAGCAAACTTTCCAAGCTGAACAAGCGGCTTTACCGCATCGGCGTTATCCTTTGGCTGAGATGCAACGTCTGTGTGGTGGAGAGCCTTTATTTGAAATTAATTTTAATTTCGTTCATTTCCACGTTTATCAAGGTGTTTTGGGGCTAGAGGAATCTCAGCTTTTAGATTCTCAGGCTTTTGAGCAAACTAATTTTACCTTGGTGGCTAACTTTGGTTTGGATTTGGTTTCCTCTCAGGTCAATTTAGCTTTGAGTTATAAGACTAATGAACTGTGTAGAGAACAAGTAGAAAATATCTCTACTTATTATGTGAATACTTTAATGGCGATGGTAGCAGCACCATCAGCACTGTATCAAAATCAATTGCTTCTTTCACCCCAAGAACAACACCAGTTACTCCACGAATGGAATGCGACTGAGAGCAGTTATGATGATTCGCTATGTCTGCATCAGCTATTTGCAGCACAGGTGCAAAAAACACCAAATGCCATCGCTCTCACCTATGAGCAACAACATCTTACTTACGCACAATTGAATCAGCGAGCCAATCAACTGGCGCACCATTTACAAACTCTGGGTGTGAAACCTGATACTTTGGTAGGTATCTGCGTTGAACGTTCCTTAGAAATGGTGGTGGGTTTGTTGGGAATTTTGAAAGCTGGGGGGGCTTTTGTACCTCTTGACCCAGCTTATCCACGCGATCGCCTACAAT
>NZ_CAWUDL010000148.1:0-5362 GCF_963920945.1 Anabaena sp. CCY 9402-a | reverse complement strand
AATTCTCCGAGAATTTGGTAAAAACTATGTAATTAATTTTGTTTAGCTACTTAACCAACGAATGAAATCACGGGGATATTGTTCTGCAAGGATTTTACACAGGTTGTCATATTCTGCCATTTCAAAGATTGCACTTAATTTGATTGCTGATTTTATCCCGGATAAACTCTACCTTTCCACGCGCCGCCGCGTCCTTGCCAATGGCGTAATGCAGAATCTATAGTCATGAGGGTGTAGAGAAAGGCGATCGCAGGTAAACTAAAAGCAAAGACAGGTGAACATCGATAAAAACGAACCGTGGGAAAATAAGCCAACGTCATCAACAGCCATGTTAATAAACTTGTGATGGCAATTAATTGATTCCCCAGCAATACACCGATAATTAAACCTATAGGCGGAACTAGATAAATTAAGGTCATCGCCACCACAGTTCCCAGCAGTAACCAGGGAGAATAATTCAATTGAGTGTAAGCAGTCCGCGCCACCATATCCCAAATTGTTTTCAAAGATGGATAAGGACGCAAACTGCGAGTGAGGGAACTCAAGCCAAGCCAGATTTTTCTAGAGGGAGTGGGGGAAGATGAGAGAGAAACACTACCTTGTCCCCAATCCCCAGTCCCCTTAACAGCTTGAGCTAAGGCGCAGTCATCAATTAAAGCTTGGCGAATGACTTGAAAACCGCCAATTCTCTCTAATGCTTCTCGGCGAATGAGGATAGAACCACCAGCAGCCGCCGCCGTTTGATTTTTGGGGTTATTCACCCAGCGAAAGGGATAGAGTTTTTGAAAGAAAAAGACAAATGCAGGTATTAACAGTTTTTCCCAAAAGCTTTGACATCTCAGTCTTACCATGACCGATGCTAGGTCTAAATCTTCTTGTTCGGCTTTAGCAACCAATCGCCGCAGATTGTTGACATCATGCTCAATATCTGCATCGGTGAGGAAAAAATAATCTGGTGTTAATGTTTTGGCGTTTTGAATGCCTTGTTCTACTGCCCAAAGTTTACCAGACCATTCGGGGGGTAGGGATGCACTGGAGATAATCTTTAATTGCTGGGCTTTATTTACTGCGTGGGCAACTCCTTCAGCAAAGGCGGTTGTCCCATCTGTACTATGATCATCTACTAAGAATACATGAAACTCACCGGGGTAGTCTTGGAGTAAAAGCGATCGCAATGATATTGGTAACAATTCCGCTTCGTTACGCGCCGGAACTACTGCACACACTTTAGGTAAGGATTGTAACGCAGGTTCAACCGTCTCTAGTTGCTGATCTACCCGCCAAAACTGCCCCCGCAAAGTTAATAATCCTAACCAAATCAATAAAGATAATAATGTTAGCCCCAAAATAAATGCACCCATATCGCTCCAGTTCAAAATTGCCAAACTATTGATGATTTTTGCTGTTAGTTAGGGATTTTTGCTCTTTTCAACACATGAAATTACTTCTAATTCTTTATGCCTCAAACACAATACAATATTTGCTAATTACGGGAAAAATTTTTTCCTTGTACTGCCGTATTCATAGCTAAATGTTGAGTAGGATTTGATGCAGACACAAGACAGGTTAGAAGTCAATCAACTTGCACAAGCGATCGCAGCTAGTCAAAAATATTTGCTATCACTGCAAAATCCGGCTGGTTACTGGTGGGCTGAGTTAGAGTCTAATGTCACTATCACGGCTGAGGTGGTCTTACTCCACAAAATTTGGGGAACAGATACAACTAGACCTCTGCACAAAGTCGCAACATATCTGCGTTCCCAGCAACGGCAGCATGGAGGTTGGGAATTATTTTATGATGATGGCGGAGAACTCAGCACGTCGGTTGAGGCGTATATGGCTTTGCGGTTGCTTGGTGTCCCTGCAACTGACCCAGACATGATCCGGGCGCGAGATTTCATCATCCAACGGGGCGGCATTAGTAAAACGCGCATCTTTACTAAGTTTCACTTGGCTTTAGTGGGTTGTTATGACTGGCGTGGTTTGCCTTCTCTGCCTGCTTGGGTAATGCTGTTACCTAAAGAGTTCCCCGTCAATATCTATGAAATGTCCAGTTGGGCGCGGTCTAGCACTGTCCCATTGTTGATTGTCTTTGACCGTAAACCTGTTTTTAGCACGAACCCCAGCATCAATCTTGATGAGTTATACGCTGAAGGTGTGGAGAATGTCCGGTGGGAGTTACCCCGCAGTGGCGACTGGACAGATTTATTCCTTACCCTCGATGCAGGATTTAAGTTTGCAGAAAGCCTAAATTTCATTCCTTTTAGAGAAGAAGGGATCAAAGCCGCAGAAAAGTGGATTTTAGAACGCCAAGAAGCTACAGGCGACTGGGGGGGAATTATTCCCGCTATGCTGAATTCTATGCTGGCTTTGCGGTGTCTCGATTATGACCCCAGTGACCCAATTGTGGAACGGGGTTTGCAAGCTATTGATAACTTTGCGATTGAAACAGAGGATAGTTACTGTGTTCAACCTTGTGTATCGCCGGTTTGGGATACAGCCTGGGTAATGCGGGCGTTTGTTGACTCTGGGATTGCACCAGACCATCTAGCTATAGTGAAGGCGGGAGAATGGTTATTACAAAAGCAAATCCTTGATTATGGTGATTGGATAGTCAAAAATCCCCAAGGTAAACCGGGGGCTTGGGCGTTTGAGTTTGACAATCGTTTTTACCCAGATGTGGATGATACGGCTGTGGTAGTAATGGCATTGTACGCGGCGAATTTACCTAATGAACAATTAAAACACAGAGCCTGCGATCGCGCTCTCAAATGGGTTGAGTCTATGCAGTGTAAACCTGGCGGTTGGGCTGCTTTTGATATCGACAATGACCAAGATTGGCTCAACGCTGTACCTTACGGCGATTTGAAAGCCATGATAGACCCCAACACGGCTGATGTCACCGCCAGAGTTTTAGAAATGCTAGGGGTGTGTAACTTATCTATTACACCTCACAACCTAGAACGGGCATTTAGTTATCTGTTGAACGAACAAGAACCGGAAGGTTGTTGGTTTGGGCGTTGGGGAGTAAATTACATCTACGGTACAAGTGGTGTTCTCTCAGCCTTAGCTGCAATTGCGCCGCAAAGGTATCAACGCCAAATCGCACAGGGTGCAGCTTGGTTAGTGAGCTGTCAAAACCCCGATGGTGGTTGGGGTGAAACTTGTCGTAGTTACAATGATCCTAGTCTTAAAGGTAAAGGACGCAGCACGCCATCCCAAACAGCCTGGGCAATAATTGGCTTGATAGCAGCCGGGGAAGCTACTGGTAAATTTGCCCGTGAGGCTATGGAAAAGGGAATTAGCTATTTGGTGTCAACGCAAAAATCAGATGGTAGTTGGTTTGAGGCAGACTTTACTGGTACTGGCTTTCCTGGTCACTTTTATTTGAAGTATCACTTTTATCAACAGTATTTTCCTCTCATTGCCCTAGGTCGGTATCAAGTAATAGGAGACAAGGTATAGGGTATAGGGATTGGGATGTCGGGGTTTACCGGGATTTTTCACGAATGAGAAATCCCAATTATGACATTGTTTTTTCCTAGAACCGCAAAGTTTGCTAGAGAGACGTTGCTTGTCAATAAGTCAACCAGCTCAATGTATATTATGACAAATCTAGCTGTTGCTAGATGCTGTGATTCTCGCCTGAGCCTTAATCTACAGCTATTGTACCGAGAGACAGACTTGTGGATAGGATATTAGAGCGATCGCACGAACTCAAGCAAGCTTTATTAGATTTCGTTTTGGATGCAGAAGGGGAACTAGCACAAGCATTAGAAACCTATGCAGCAGAACAGTCACGCCGCCGTAGTGGAGATAGTACACAGCAAGACTTAACTATTGATAGCTTTCTGGTTGAAGGGAGAGTTGGAGAGCAATCACCAATAGATTTATTTATTCAACAGTATACAGACATTACAGAGAGCGATCGCCTGCTACTCCAGAATTGGCATCAGAGTTTTATGGGGTTATTTGCTATTACGAAAATTGAGAGCGATAGTTTAGAGTTAAAAAATTGGTTAACGGATAAATATTATTTTCTTAAACCAAATAATAACCAAACATTACAGGCGATTTCACGATTAAAACTAGAGGAAATATTATTAACCAGAATTGCACCTATTACTGACGGCTACTGGACATTTTTTGGACAATACACCCTCTTGGGTAAATTGGGTAAACCAAAATTAGCTGTAGCTATTGGTAACTTTAAGGAAAACTATAAAAATCATCTTTACAGTGATGCGCCAGACTTACTAAAAGCAGCTTGGCAGTCTGTATCCCAATACCATGAGCAGTTTATTGAATTTTTCCGTAGTGATGAAATTACACTGCCTGGATATCAACTTAATCAAAAAATTGGTGAATTTCAAGAGTTAACCACCGATAAATGCTTTGCTGCACTAGGAATTGATCAAAATAAGTCTCTAAGTGAGTTAGCAGCAGAAACTGGTGTTTCTGAAGCAGACATTCAAGCAGCAGCCAAAGAAACTGGTGCTGATGCCAAATTACTTTCGCAGGTATTTAATAATAAAAATGGCAGCAGTAAAATGGTGATGCCAAAGGTTGATTTACCTGCGGAACTAAAAAAAGCTGAACAAGTAACCGCGATTTCTCATCCCCGTTGGGGACAGATGTTTTTAGCAACTTATAGTAAATTCCAAACACTATTAACAGCAGAAAATTGGCAAAATGTTGATGGTTCTGAAAAACTAATTCGTCATTACCTCGAAGATAAAAGTATTAATGCTTTTATTTGGCATCGTTTAGCCCAAAATCATCCCAATTCTTTAGAACATATACTACAAGATTACTTACAATGTCCAGAATTTAACCTTGCCATTGACTTAGACAAATTGCTGCAAGAGTTCAATAAACCCCTCAATCCAGATTTACCAGAAATTGCCAGTGTACCCCTACATCTGCACGAATTATTTCAAGCTGCTGTCGTCGAAGTTCATAAATCTAGACCCAAGGCTAAGGGCAAACAAAAGCCAGTGAAAGGTTTTCAATAATTTGTTTTAAAAAGTGTATCTAATTCGGGTTCGCTAAAAAAGAAAGACAAAGTGACCGTCTCTAGATTATCAGACCAGAGAAGTATATTCAGGTGCAAGACAAGAGGGTAAAATAGCCCAAAATCCTTGTAGCAGCGTGGACAGCAGTTGCTTAATATATTATTAGTAATCATGTACTAAAAAATAGAATCAACTCCAATTTCAGAGTCCACACAAGTCAGCGAACCATGAATCAAAAGACTCCTCCATAAATTAATATGAAGGAGCTTTTAAGTATCTTTTAAAATATAAGACCTGGCACTGAGCGATTGTGGCGGGAGGCAACCCTCCAACTATCGTAGCCGCAG
>NZ_CAWUDL010000147.1:0-5368 GCF_963920945.1 Anabaena sp. CCY 9402-a | reverse complement strand
AAGATTCTTCAAGAGTTTGGTACAAACTATGTAATTAATTTTGTTTAGCTACTTATTGGAGGCGAACGGGGGACTCATCAAGGTATGACGCGGGAATGGCTGTTTTGGTATGATGAAGCAGGTCAGAGATATCTAACACCAGAAGAGGAAAAATTTCAGCAACAGCAACAACTTCAAGAACTTTTAACTAAATTACAACAAAGAGGAATTGACCCCAATACACTTTAAAAGTTATCAGTAAAGGCTAAACTACTCAACCTTCAACGCCCGCCGCGCCAGCTTCGCGTAAGTCTTCACCGTTTCATAAGGCATTTGCAAATCTTCCGCCACCACTTGCAACGACTCGCCCATTTCCCGCCGTGCTAAGATAGTTGCCCACTTTGATGCTACCTCAGAAGCGCGATCGCCTCCCGTCCTTTTTCGTTGGGCTGTAAATATCTCCGTTAACTCCTCAATTCTACTTGCCAAGAAACTTTCTACCTCTGGTACATCTGCGACAACTTGCGATGACCAACCCAAGCGGGTTTGACCCAAGCCAAATGTCGTTTTATGACCAGTACCGCAATAGGGTGCTAACTTACCTAAAGCATAAAACAACTGATAAAATTCGGGATTGTGGGACGCTTGTTTAGTCAAACTAAATTCTACTGCACCTGTAAAACCTGTCACTGCACCCTTCTTACCCGCTAGTATTTTTAATGAGACGATTTGATGACGGGTAATCAGCACAGACTCATCTACCCACGCCAGAAAGGTATCCTGCTCTATCGGTATTCCTGAAAAATCATTCCAACGGCGTAGGTAACTATGAAATACATTCATCGGTACAGGTAAGGGTAGATGATGACCTTTGCGACGAAAGCTAGTAGGACTGATAAATCTTAAACTGAGATTTCCTCCATCTTCAGCATTAAGTAATTGAGTATAGGTTGTAGGCGCATGAACAATATTACACGCAAGAATCTGTAAAGGTGCATTCCGCAAACTCACCTCTGAAGGCAGATTTTTGACCCACTGTGCCAACCATTGCACCACTCTACCTGATAATGCTGTCACAGACCAACGATAGGTTTGATGAGCAAAAATTTTTAATTGCTTCCCACTACTAACTAATTCGCCATCCAATGCAGAGATAGTGAAGGGTTTTTCTGACTCGCTATCATGGAGATAAGCAGAAAGTTCTGGATTGGTTGAACGTACTTGGTCGAGAAACCAGGCATGGAGTCCAATGGTGTACTGAGGGTACAAAGACACATCTACTTTTGTGGCTAACTCAAATTCCAGTCCGACTAATTCTGTCTCTAGTGGCCAGTCGGGGTCAGAATTTGGGAGATTGATTTTGTTCTTGGGGCGACGCACCATTTATGCACTAGGTTGAGAGAGACAATGTTGCATACTTGCAGAAAGACTTTGTTGGTTTTGTAGCATAGACAAGATGCCCCCCCTAATTATACAAGTTAAATGTGTAATACATTAAGCGATCGCCTAGGGAGGATTTCATAAACCTAGGTTTTTTTACACTCTGCTAGCTGATCATAGAGAAAATCAGATGCGATCGCTTCAGAAACTTCTCAAGGGTGTGTTAGGCGATAACCAAATTGACTCAGGTAATTCCAACTTAGAGGCGTTAAGTTGGCTCATTCAACAATATATTCCTGTACTAGTGAAAATTTGCAGCTTGCAGAAACAACCAGACGCGCAAAAAATACCACCTAAAAAATAAATATCTCCAACTCTGGGTGAGAGCGTTAGCGCAGCTTACTGTAGTATCGCTCTCACTAGACACTATATATTTGATCCCCGGATATGGCTTTGAGTTTAGAGGTAAATGATTCCGAGCGATCGCTCTTGGCTGGGGTAAACTGCCCAATAGGTGGATGATTTAGAGTGATGGATGGATCATTTGTCTCTTGATGGGGGGGTTCTGCGGGCTTTAACCTTGGTTGCACAGCAGTCGTCACTGCACCCACCGTAGACGCTGCCAAAACTCTTGTTTCTGGTGGTGGTGCGGCTTTTTGCAGGAATGTTTCTTGGTGTTTGACATTCATCAATTGAATGGACGACTGGCTACCATTGTCATTTTCGACTGGCGGGGATGAAACTAACACCAAATCGGGATCATAGTTGACTCTCTCAGACACCGTTGGTTGTTGGTGAAAATTTAACGCCGTCGTGGTAGTAGCCGTTAAACTGGCGGGAAATTGGCTACAAATTAGGCGTTCAAATTCCATATTAAAATGATAGAAAACTTGCCCTCGGCGCAGCCAAAATGCCAATATTTGCTGCACGGAAATTCCCTTATAGCGTCCTTGATATAGAGCTTCAATGACCGCTAAATGTAGCCAATCTGGTGGATATTGTTTCCGCCAACGATGAATTAGCTCACTAGCACTGTAGCTACTGAGGTCAAAACTATAGTGAATTAAGAGGGCGATCGCCAAGTTGGCACAAGTTACTGGTACTGATTGTGACATGGGACTGTTGGACGCTGGCAAGAGGTGTAGATGATCTACCCAGTGCTTCTGGGAGACTAACCTGTAGGGAACTGTAGGATTTGTTACCAAGAGTTTCCAAGCTGATAAGCAGTGTCTATTATTCTACTTGGTCAATTGTCAACTGTCGAAATTATATAGGCTGAATTAACACTTGGCGCACGTTGAATTGCAACTAAGGCTTGATAGACCATTGCGGCAACTTCTGCCCTGCTTGCTTCCCGCGTGGGTGCTAGTAGTTTGGGGTCGGGGTGGTTAACAATGATTCTCTCTTGGGTGGCAGTAATTACGGCTTTACGGGCATACTCAGGAATTGTATTACTGTCAGTATAAGTGAAACTATTATTATTGGTTGTTGATAGGGCAAGTCCATTAACTAAGGAGACAATTACCTGTAGCCTTTGGACATTTTGGTCAGGGCGGAAAGTGCGATCGCTAAAACCACTGACAAAACCACCACTAGCGGCGATTTGTAAAGCCTGATAAGCCCAAAAATCTTTGGGTACGTCAATAAAGTCTGTAGCTGGTCTGCGGGGTGTAGGGTTGAACGCACCCGCCACTAAAGCCGCATATTGGGCGCGGGTCATGGGTTTATTGGGCTGGTAGCTACCATCAGCAAAACCATGCGTGATCCCCATATCTGCCAAGCCGCGAATAAATGCTTCCGCCCAGTGTCCGCCGAGGTCGGTGAAGGTGGGAAGGGCAACATCGACCCTCACAATATAAGGTGAAGCGATCGCCTGTTCTTGTCCATTTGTCACTAAAGCTTGATAAATTAATGTAGCAACTTCGGCGCGGGTGATATCTCGCAGTGGGTTGAGTTGATCTGTTTGGGGATAATTTACCACTAATTGTTTTTCGGTGGCGGTAGCAATGGGATTGGTGGCATAACTGGGAATTTGGGCGCGATCGCCATATACACTTAACACATTGGGACTACCACCACTCAGCTTTAAGCCATTCACTACAGAAACTATCGCCTGCACCTTAGTTAAATTCTGCCCTGGTCGAAATGTACCATCAGGGAAGCCGCTAATAAAACCCATTTGGGCGGCTTTGGTAATTGCTGACGCTGCCCAAAAGTCAGATTTGACATCTTTAAATTGACTTTGGGGATTATTCGTGGGCAAATTAAAGGTTTTCGCAATCACCGCCGCATACTGGGCGCGGGTAATGGGCGCATTAGGGGCAAAAGTGCCATCAGGAAAACCGCTAATAAAGCCCTTACCTACCAAAGCTTCCACAAAAGCAGTAGCCCAATGTCCAGCTAAGTCAATCAAACTGGTGTTAGCCGACTGCATGGGGTTATCTATGGTAGCGGCGAGAAAATTCACCTGACCCTTCACTTGGGTAGGATTTAACTTGTTACCCACAGAAATCAATGGCTGGACTGAGGAATTTTGAATATCAAATCCACCATTGTCACTAAATATATTCCCGGCTACATCTTGAGTATTGCCCAAATCCGGGACGGCATTTTCATTGACGAGTAGCCCACCTTGGGTATTTTTAATAATCAGGTTATCACGCAGCACCGGCCTAGCATTGCGAGAAAGTGCGATCGCAGTCCGATTATCAGATAATTTATTATTGGCAATTAAAGGTGCAGCAAAGTCACTAATAACGATACCCAAGGGATTCTTTTGCAACACATTCCGCAAGACTTCGCCTTTACTATTACGTGCCATAAACACACCACTGGCGGCATTCTGCACAAATACATTATCGAGAATATATGGTTTAGCCGTACCGCTAGTAAATACACCCTCTCGACCGCAACTAGTAAAAGTATTGTTGACTATATGAGGTGCAGTTGATTCCAGCCAAACCCCAGTTCCCTTACCCACAGGATTAGTCACAGTCACACCTCTGAGACTGGTTTTATTCAACAAAACTATGGTGACATTCTGCACACCAAAGCTAGGGCTTTGATATTCTCCACTCCCAGAAATTAAAATCCCCGCACCTTTGTTAGCTTCATTACCAAGCACCGTCACCTTTTCGGGGATTACTAGGGGAAACACTTCCTTATTTGCAGTGCTATAAGTCCCCGCCGCCAACTGAATAATTGCCGGGGAAGTCGCTTTTAAAGCACGAGTCAGGGTTTTAAACGGACTTGTCCGTGAACCAGAGTTAGCATCATTCCCCGTGACAGGGTTGACATAGAGTGTGGCAATGGGGTTAGTATTCACCATTGATAATTAAGCAGCAATTGTTTAAATGACACCATGATAAAACAACAGTAACGGGAAATTGGGAATAGGGATAGGGAACAGGTGATAGGTGACAGGGGATAGGAAGGACTTTTAAGTCACCACTCTTCATTTCTGAATGTGGCTAAGGCACGGAAATAATTTTATGACTAGAAGATTGCATATTTTTCTTATTATCCTCAGATAAATCTAAAAGCCAGATTCTGAATTCTTCCCGAATAATCACTCACAGCTAGGAACACAGACTATGTTTAAACATGGAGTTTTAGCTTCAGTTGCAGGCGGCATAATATTAAGCTTGCTAACGACTGCTGCCGAATCAGCACAGGCATCTACTCTTGTATTTAGTGGATCAGGAGCTACAACAAATACTGCCTTCAATGATTTTCGCACAGCGATCGGCGGTGGCAGTCGCATTAATTGGGATGGTGTCCGTCTTGATGGGACTGATGCTAACCCTAACACTCAAATAATTGATTTGGGAAAAACAGTTGCAATTCCGGTTGATCGCTTCCAAGGGGCGGGTGCAATACGGTTCAGTTAAGGCTAGCAAGCTGATGAGTGATATGAAATTTCGGAACTTCTACTCGTTGTCCAGTCCCTCTGTGTTCAATACTTCTCGGTTAAGGATTAAGCAGTATTAAGAATAAAAAAAGTGAGTGG
>NZ_CAWUDL010000146.1:0-5769 GCF_963920945.1 Anabaena sp. CCY 9402-a | reverse complement strand
ATTACTGGCAGAAGCTAAGTGTTTGCCATCGGGGCTGTAGGCGACGCTATTGACCGAACTGTTATGACCCTGGAGAGTTTTCAGGGATTGACCTGTGCTGATGTCCCAGATTTTGATTGTGTTGTCATTACTGGCAGAAGCTAAGTGTTTGCCATCGGGGCTGTAGGCGACGCTATTGACCGAACTGTTATGACCCTGGAGAGTTTTCAGGGATTGACCTGTGCTGATGTCCCAGATTTTGATTGTGTTGTCATTACTGGCAGAAGCTAAGTGTTTGCCATCGGGGCTGTAGGCGACGCTATTGACCGAACTGTTATGACCCTGGAGAGTTTTCAGGGATTGACCTGTGCTGATGTCCCAGATTTTGATTGTGTTGTCATTACTGGCAGAAGCTAAGTGTTTGCCATCGGGGCTGTAGGCGACGCTATTGACCCAACTGCTATGACCAGAGAGAGGGCTTAACTCGATTGTGCGATTTTCTTTCTTCTCGTTTGGTTTTAAATAAACTGCTTGCTGCAATGTTGCTACGGTTCGTATTCTGGCATAGCTTTTTTCCTGCTTCCAAGCTGCGCGTTTGAGTTTCTCAGCTGCTCTTAATGCTTCTATCAAACTGTCTGAATACTGCTCAGAGGCAAAAAATGTTTCTGAAGAATTATTTAAGACGTTAATTTCATTGGCTTCAGCATTTTGTTTTTCCCTTTCTGCCTCGTAAGCCGATCGCACTGCCAAAGTAGTCACAATGGCGAGTCCCATACCTGCGGCTACTGAACCAAACAAGGCGCGTTTGAGAAATTTATTCAGTTTAACTTCACTCAGCTTTCGTTGTTCTCGCTCTTTTTCCAGTTCCGCCATTACCTGTTTTAACTTCGGTTCTTGTTGCTGACGGATAAAGTTGGCTAAATAGTCATGCACCAGTTGATAACGGTCGGCTGGGTTTTCTGGTAGCAACACTACTAAGCCTGATTTGACGAAAATATCTAACACTAAATCTAAATTGTCTGTACGCAAGTCATTTGATCCCCCTAAATCCCCCTTAAGAAGGGGGACTTTAAGAACATTGCTCCACTTTGTCAGTGAGGTTGGGGAGAAGTGCAGAAATTTGCCCCCCTTAAAAAGGGGGGTTGGGGGGATCTCCCCAGATTCAACATCACTAAGCGAAAAATATTGCTGCAAATCCCGTTCTAACTCCAAGCGAGTCTTTAACGGACGCGTCCCTCTTTCATCAGTCAGCAAAAACAGCACAATTTCCGCCAACTGCTGATTTTCTTCACCGCAATCATAGACAACTTCATTTAAATAATGCTGCACCAAGTCTTGTTTAGTGCCGAACTGCCGATATTTTTCTAAAGTAGTGATGTTCTCAGTTTGCAATTGCGCCCCCACTACTTGCAACTCAATGGGACGCACTTCACCAAAATCTCCCGCTAAGTCGTCTACCAGTGCATCAACTAAAGCAGGTTCTAAGCGAAAACTAGTATTTGCAGTTAAACGCTGAATAATTGACCTCGCATCGTCGGGGGAGAAATTCCCCAACTTGTAAAGCACGTTATTACTGAGAATGTCATTAGCAATAATCTGAAAGTTGGGCAAATCATTACATTCCAGCAAGTAATGAATGTAATCAACCCGCAAGGATAAGATAACTTTGGCTGATAGAACCTCTAGACATGACCCCAGAAACTCAAAAAACTGCTTGCGTTGTGCAGGTTCGGTGTAAACAAAGAAAAATTCCTCAAATTGATCAAAAACTAGCACCGTGCGGAGGTTGCGTTGTTCTTTTTCGCGCAATGAGTTGAGGAGGGAAGAGAGAAGTAGGGGTGTAGGGGGGTAAGGGTGTGGGGGTGTAGGGGAGCAGGGGAGCAGGGGAGCAGGGGATGCAGGGGGAGCAGGGGAGGAATTAAGGTTTGAGTGAGAATGTTTCGGTTCTAAGTGAGAATGTTCAGGTTCTAAACGAGAACGTTCAGGCTCTAAGTGAGAATGTTCGGGTTCTAAATGAGAACGTTCAGGCTCTAAGTGAGAATGTTCGGGTTCTAAGTGAGAATGTTCGAGTTCAGAACTCGGAGTTTGATGTTCAAAACGAGAATCTTCAGGTTCTGAGGCTGAACTGTGAACCTCAGAACTCGAAGTGTGAACCTCGGAACTCGAAACGTCAACATTCCCAGTCCCCAATCCCAACAACCGTCCCAACTCTTCCACCCAGTTGGTGTAAACGCGCATGACAATGACTAAATTATCTTTGGCGCGGATTGATTGTTGTTGCAAGGCTGGAACTAAACCCGCGTTGACAAGGGAACTTTTACCAACTCCAGACTGACCATGAATAACTATCAACTTATAATCATCATTGTTGAGGCGTTCGACTAATCTTTCTACATCTAATTGACGACCAGAGGCGGAAATTTCTGGGGATATATTAGATGTTGTGTGCAACGTCTCTACAAATGTTTGTCTACTAGCTTCTAATCTCCCTGCACCAACAAAAGCTCGCAGGCCAAATTGTTGTTCTATGGAGCGTCGTTGCTGTTTAATGTTGTAAGCTTTGAGATATTCCTTCTGTTCAAAATAAAACTGCTGTAACTGATTGAGAATATCAATATAAAGTCTGACATCTTCTTGGGGATTTGCCCCATTTTTGGCAGTTTCTAAGTTATGAATGGCATCTTGAGTGTTACCCAAACGATATTGAGCGCGACTCAAGATAAATTTATATAAATTTAAGTCGTAAGTTTGTACAGATTTTGTCAATCTATGATCTAAAGACTCACTAGGAATTGTCGGAATAATTTCTAATGCTTGTTTAACTAAGTGTATTGCTTGTTGCCAGTCTTCTTCAGCTAAAGCTACCTCAGCTAAAAAACCATAATCTCTGGCTAATTCTCTTTGCTGTTTGTTTGTTTGATGAATAGATAAAGATTGTTCAGCAAAGGTTTTTAATTGTTGCCAAAGTTCTAATTCTTGGAGAATATCACCGAGTTTATTAAGAAAATTAGCAATGATATCTGGGCGATTAATTTGAGTGCTTAATTGAATATATTCTGCAATATATTGCCGTGTTGCCTGCCAAGCTAAATGCTCTTTATCTTGTTGTTTAATGGCTTCGAGATACGCACAAAAAGCTTTCTCACCCAGAATTTTTACTTGCCATTCTAGATTATTGTTTTGCTGCCACAGAGTTAACGCTGTGTGATAATGCTGGATGGCGACATCTTTTTGATTATTAATCTGCTTTGTTAAACCTAATAGGGATTCTATAAAGGCATTAATTTCTAAATTAGGGTATTGACCTAACCCCCTAACCCCCTTCCTTACTAGGGAAGGGGGAATAAGATAAGTCTCTCTCCTTGTAGGGGAGAGGTTTGGAGAGGGGTTTTCTTGTGAAGGGTCGAGGGAATCAGCTATTAGTTCTTTTTGTGCGGCTGTTAATTCAGTTTCTAGTTTTAAATATTCATAAAAATTTAAATTAAGTTGATTATTAAACCATTGATTGGCAGTGGTGATAATAAAATCTGTCAATTCTTGTTTGTTAATCTCAAAGCTTTTAGTAATTGCCCAACTTTCTAAATCTGGGGCAATTTGCATGAATTGTTGATAAATGGCATCATCAATCCACACTACCAAAGGGAAATTAAAGTGTTTACGAAATTCTTCCCTAACCTGATTAGCAGCAGTTAACATCTGCGATAAATCCTGCACAGTCTCCAAGCCAACAACCATCACACAGCCGGAGATGTTTTCGCCAAAGGTTTCCTGAATAGCTGTGAACAGAGTTTTGTGAGACTGCTGGACTACTAAAACCTGAATGTCAACTTGGCAGATTTCCTGCAATCTTGTGATCAAGCGATCGCGCACTTTACTATAATTACACCGTGCCAAAATCAGCTTGAACTGTCCTACGCTATTTTCAATCGCCCAAGCTAATTGTGCAAGAGAGCGATCGCTATTGATTAGATTATCTTCTGGTTGTTGTTGACTCATAAAGCTAATTTAGTTCGTAGTAAGCACTTCAGTGCTTTGGTGTAATAAGCACTAAAGTGCTTACTACAAACCTAAAGGCTGGTTAATTCCCTCGCTTCAGCCAAGATGGGGTTAACATCAAACCACGATTCACCGCTTTCTCGATATTCAAAGACAAAGCGACTGCGGATTAATTTTTGATATCCGTCATCATCGCTGACTCTTTTATTCCGCTTGACATCCCTTAATAATTGCCATTCTGACTCAGAAATGGGCAACATCATTTCATTGCGGCGAGAACGAATGACTTGCTCTAAGGTTTTACAGGTGAGGGGGAGTGACATTTCTTCCATAATCCAGGTATTCAAGAGCCGGAGTAAGTCCCGCACATGACCACCACTCATAATACATAAACGTTCTAGGGTGCTAACACTGTCAAAAATTTCGGTAATCTTTTCTAAGCGTGCTACTGGTTGCAAGTCGGGAAATGCTCTAGCTAAAACCATCTGCTGCATTAATCCCATCCCCTCTTGATGGATACTCCCATCAGGATACTGTACAGACACCATCGGTAATACTTTGGGGTCGTCGTGAAATCGCTGGGTGAGTGTGCCGTAATCGTTGGAAAACTTCAGAGACAGGGGCATGGTGTAGACTAAATGACAATTCAGCTTGGTGAGATATTCACCCTGATCTACAAATAAATATTCCTGTTGTGGTCTACCCCAAGGCTTGGGACTATTATCTATGCGGTCGAGGTTATCGACAATCACCACCAGTCCTTTTTGACCTTGCTGCTTGAGTTTTGCGATCGCCGGCTGCAATAATTCTTGATTAATGGCTTCTAACAGCTGAATCTTCTGCGGTGCAAGATACTGATTGATTTTCTCCCGCAGTCGAGGATCACTTTTAATCTTAGTTGTAATTTCGCCAATACCTACCGACAGCGATAGTTTTTCTTTCTCCGCACTAAAGCCGACATCACCCACCCCAGGAAATTTAGCTTTTAACCCCGTCACCTCGGAGTTTAACAACTGCAACGCACCTTGCAGCAGAGCATTAAACTTGTTGGTATCCTCCAGGATAATTTTATCGAGACTTTGACTAATTCTGCGTGCGATCGCCAGCAACACATCAGCAATACCGACATCGGTGATTTCTAAGTCATCGGTAGACTCAAAATACACTACATGAAAGCCTAAACTTTCTAATTCTGCCTGTAGTCTAATCAGTTCTGTAGATTTCCCGCAGCCGATATGTCCAGTAAATAAGGTGCAGGTAGGTTCATCTGGCTGAAAAAAGGTAATCCTTTTCTTGAGGGTTTGAATAATATCACCGCCTCGCACCGATGAGAAATCAATATAATACTTACTATCTGAGCTATTTTGAATAAACAGAGTCCGGCTAGGGTCTGTCGCTTTAAAGAATTCCCGTAAATCTATAGTCATAAGTCCTGTTAATCTGGTGAAGGCAGCAGGTAAGAAAGCTTCTTTAATAAGCTTTTTGGCATTTTTCAACAGAATAGTTATTTTTGCTACCCTGAATAACCCTAATTAACACAATATAATTTTCTACCGCCTTTTGCCCTAATTTTCCCGCTTTTCTAGGAATTAGCACCAGAATTTCAGCGCAAAGTATTTTCAAGTCAGAACGGCATAAATAATTAAAGGTTTGTAGTAAGGACTTTAGTCCTTTGTTTCGGACTAAAGAAAGCGATCACAATAAATTTATATTACTTAACATGGTTGGGTTGATTACCACCCAATACGGTTCAGTTAAGGCTAGCAAGCTGATGAGTGATATGAAATTTCGGAA
>NZ_CAWUDL010000145.1:0-6001 GCF_963920945.1 Anabaena sp. CCY 9402-a | reverse complement strand
AGCCATCTTCTAGAGTGGTTTGGTTTGCGATCGCATTTGCTACTGTGGGGGCATCATTAACTGGAGTCACAGAGAACGTCTGAGTTTGTCCAGCTAAGGTATCTGTGCCGTCGGTAACATCGTAGTCAAGGGTGACAGTACCATTAAAGTCAGCAGTTGGAGTGAAGCTATAAGTGCCGTCGTTGTTGTTGACTAATGTGCCGTTGTCAGCAGTTAAGTTGGCAACAGTAAGAATATCACCATCTCCATCACTGAAACCTACTAATAAGTCAGATGTATTAATGATGATGGCGGTATCTTCGGCGGTGCTGTTTAATGTTGCTGTGGGTGAACCTGTGGGCGCATCGTTGACAGCAGTGACGGAGAAAGTATTGCTTTGTCCAGTTAAACTGGCTGTGCCATCGGTGACATCGTAGGTGAGGGTGACAGTGCCGTTAAAGTTGGCAGTTGGGGTGAAGGTATAAGTCCCATCATTGTTATTTACTAATGCACCGTTGTCAGCAGTTAAGTTGACAACATCAAGGATATCACCCGCATCTACATCATTGAAACCTGCTAATAAGTCAGATGTATTAATAATGATGGCGGTATCTTCGGCGGTGTTGTTTAATGTTGCTGTGGGTGAACCTGTGGGCGCATCGTTGACACCGTTGATTGTCAAGTTAACTGTTGCTGTGCTAGTACCGCCATTACCATTGTCGCTGGCAGTGTAAGTAAAGCTATCGGTAGCAGTTGCACTTGCAGCTAAAGATTCAAATTGACCGTTAGGGTTGTAGTCGAAAGTGCCATTAGTGTTGAGAGTCAGTAACGCACCAGAAGCTAGGGTAATTGGTGTGCCGACTGTGATAGTGTTGCCATTAACTTGAGTGATATTTAAGCTATCGCCATTAGCATCGGTGTCATTAGCAAGGACGTTGATGTTAACAACAGTATTTTCATCAGTGGTGGCAGTATCGTTGGCGGCAACAGGGGGAATGAAAGGCGATTCATAAGACCCAATATCTACAGTATCGCCAATGGTGCGAGTGATACCCCGTTGGTCTGTGGTGACACCACTTGGGATGAGGGCATTGTTTCCCGCGTTGATAGCAGCCGAACCTACAACTATTGCGTGAGTTTGGGTAGCACCGCCGTTGTTAGCGAGAGAGCCGATGACTTGGTTAATATTGGTAATGCCAGCCGAGGCAAAGGTGATATCGCTGCCAGTGCCGATAGTGCCAGATGCACCAGTCAAGCTACCGATGAGGTTGTTGGCATTTCCTGTGACTGCTCCAAAAATATCCGGGGCTTCGTTACCAGAATCGAAGTTGCCGGCGATGATGGTATTTTGGGCGGTGACGGTGCCTGCTAATCTGAATATACCGCCGCCATTGCCACTGCCATTGTTGTCGGAGTCAACAGTGTTATTAGTAATGGTGCTGTTGTTCAGGTTCAGCGTACCTATGCTGAAGATACCGCCGCCGTTTTCTGCCGCCTTATTACCAGAGATGGTGCTGTTGGTCAGGTTTGCTATACCGAGGTTTGTTATACCGCCGCTATTTCCTGCTGACGTATTGCCAGATACGGTGCTGTTGATTAGATTGAGGGTACCGGATAAGTGGCCGATACCAGCAGCGCCCCCCCTATTACTAGTAGTATTGTTAGAGATAGTGCTTCCCGTTACGCTCAGGAGAGTACCTTGGTTAGAAATGCCACCGTAGGTTACACCAGTATTGCCAGAGACAGTGCTGTTAGTTAGGCTCAAAGTCCCAAAGTTGATGATGCCGCCTACATCTCCAGTATTGTTAGAGACAGTGCTTCCAGTTAGGCTGAGGTTGCCTTGGTTAGAAATGCCGGCGAACCTTCCAGTATTATTAGAGATGATGTTGTTGGATAGCATCAGGTTTTCTACGTTAAAGATGCCACCACCTGCACTATTATCCTTTCCAGCCGTAATCGTTAGTTCATTAATTGCTACATCAATTTGATTGCTACTATTGCCATCATCCACTTTAAAAACAGCAGAGGCATTATTACCGCTGATACTGAGGTTACTTGCCCCTAGTCCATTGATAGTCAAGGCATCAGTAATAACTAATTGCCCAGAAGTTAAAGTAATGGTGTCGGGAGTAGCATCAGTGAAAACACTACCTGCAAAGGTAATTGTATCTGCACCTGCAAAGGCGTTGGCGTTGAGAATCGCTTGCCGCAATGAACCCTCACCAGAATCGTTGGTGTTGATGACGACGGTATCATTAGCCGCAATGGTAACGGTGGCGGTGTTATTTGTACCGTCAACGGTATAAGCCGTACCATTCTCTAAATTGAGTTTGAGGGTTTCGGCTGCTTCCGCTTGAATGTCGTCAATGGCGGCTAGGTTAAGATCAACAAAGTTTTGTCCATTGGCAATGGTAACAGTTAAGGTATTACCTGAAACAGTGACGCTACCACCATTGAGGGTATAGTCAGCCGTTGAAGCTGTACTAATACCATCAATAGTTAGGTTAATGGTTAAATCCCCTGTGGTGTCGCTACGAGTGATGCGATAAATGCCATTGCTACCGCCTTCATTGGCTGTGGCTGTTTGTGCCGTAATGCTGACAGTGGGAGTAACAGAAGTGACGTTAATTGTACCGTAAATATCATCGTTGTTAGTGGCAGTTCCCGCATCGTTAGCTGCACTGTTGCCGCTATAAGTAAGATTACCCACAGAAGTAACAGTTGGCAGCATAGTGGGCATTCCCTGGTTATTGTTGTTGGTGTTGGTGGTGGACTGCATGATGAAGATTGCCCCACCCAAGCCTTGACCTGAGTTAAAAACTGTGCCACCTGTAGCAGTGTTGTTGGTAAAACTGGTGTCGCTGAGGGTTAAAGAGCCACTGCGAACGAAGATACCACCCCCCAAGCCGGCACCGCCGCCGCCGTAACCCCCATTTGCACCAGTACCGCCAAAGCCACCCAAGCCACCATTCAAGTTACCGTAGCCACCGCCGCCGCCATAACCCCCATTTGCACCAGTACCGGTGTAGGTATTACTGCCACCGCCACCACCAAAGCCACCGTTACCCTCAAATACACCACCACCACCGAAGCCGCCTTCGGGAATAGCTTTAGCGTCTCCCCCGCCACCGAAGCTGGTGCTACCGCTGTAGCCGCTATTGTAACCACCATCGTAATTTCCGTTGCCACCGTAGCCACCACCGCCGCCGCTGGCGTTGGCAAACAGTCCACCGCCGCCGAGGAAACTGCCATTGCCAAACATACCACCACCGCCGCCGCCAAAGTTAGCTTCGTCGGGTGAGCCATTACCACCTTGCGCTGTGTTATTACTAAAAGCGACATTAGTTAGGGAAACATCGCCATCATAAATAAACAAACCACCTCCCATACCAGCTCCGCCGCCGCCGCCACCAAAGCTACCGTTACCGCCTTTAGCTCGTCCGTTGGTGATAGTTAAGTCAGAAATACCGACGGTTCCCGACAAAATGAACAAGGGGCGCAAGTCGCCATCATCATTAATACCGTTATTATTGGCATCGCCACTGATGCTATGGTTGTTACCCACAATGCTGATGTTGCTGTTCACCAGGGTTTTCATTACCCCAGTGATCCGGACATCGCTATTAATGGTAATGGTGTCATCCCCTTCTATTTGGTTGGCTTGCAGAATTGCCCAACTGAGAGTACCTTCAGTATTTCCAAGACCGTTATCTGTAGATTCGGTAACGATGAAATTATTTGATTCTGCTGGCATGATTTTTTCCTATTGTGTGAATTGAATGAGTAGAAACTTTAACCTTGAAAAAAAGGGGAATCAAGATTTAACCGTTGTGTCTGTCTGACTTTTCACGGTATCAAGAAAACCCCTCTCCAAACCTCTCCCCTGCAAGGAGAGAGGCTTTGATTATTACTCCCCTTCCCTACCAGGGAAGGGGTTGGGGGTTAGGTTTCACGTACATAGCGTGAAAAGTCAGTTGTGTCTGTTGGTTGGGCGACAATCAAATTCGCCAAACTATTGCTAGGATTTGTCCAAAAAGACAACTGATTAAATTGGGTAAATAAATCCGGTGGCAAAATGGTTTGCCTCTCTTGCAACTCGACTTTGGAACGAACTGTGTGCAGTCCTTTCAGGTTGAGTCGGTTGTCAAATTCCGGTGCATCATATTGGACATTTTCAAAGTCATGGTCGAATGGTTCTTCTTCTAAAAATTGATAAATTAAATGCAAGACTTTATCCGGCTTTTGCGCTAATAAGTCGTAATCGACTAACAATAACCGCGAGCTATATTCGCTATAAAAAGCTTCCTTAAGAGCGTTATAGGCAAACCCCACTAACCGTCCCCCTTGGCTCAAGGCTTCGGTACGGGTGTAAACGGTGGCGCGTTCGGTAGGGTTGTTAAATAAGCGAGAAACATCAAAAGAGTTTTTTCTGACTAGCCTTTCGATGCTGTCCATAATCCAAGCCACATTCCGCACACAGCAAATCACCTTTGAGCCGGGAAATAGCTCATGAATTAAGGACAATTTGCTACACCACAAGCGGTTAGTGTCAAAGATGACTTGTTTATCGGCTTGGGACTGGTAAAACGTGGAAAATATAGTTAAAGTTAATGCCCGTTTTTGCTCAGGGGTGATGAAGACAGAATATTCGTTGTCTTCGCTCATGGCTTCCAGCATTCGGTTTACCAGACTACCCACAGGGCTAGACATACTGGCATGAAACTGGGGATTTTGCCGCAGTAAGGCTCCGAGTAAGGTGGAACCGGAACGAGGTAAGCCGGAGATAAAATGGATTTTGGCAGTCATGATGGTTAATTAGCTTGTATTTGTCGCCTAGAGAAATTGAATGTTTCTATAGGCGCGACATTATTTAATAACGAATTAGCATTGAGGTTAAAAAAGCACAGCGCGATCGCCCCCTATGCTGTCTGCATTGGGGGATGAAAGCGAGAGCTTGATAGTCTGCTCGGCTAGGCAGTTGTCTAAATTTTTGATAGTGAAATGGATTATATAGCGATCGCCCCATTCACCGCATCGGACAAAGATCCTAGTCAAAACTTGGATCTTTGTCCTATATAATTAATACTTATGTTGAATCATGAGAGTGGCGATACTTACGGTGGGCTACGCCAACGCCATCAGCCCATGAAGACTGAGCAAGGCTGATGGGGAGCAACTTCAATGCAACTCAGGTGCAAAAAAGTAGGTATATGAATTTTTCTCGTCAACTTACTGAATATAGCCTTGACATTCTAAGTAGCTAATTACTTGGCAAACACATTTCTCAACTGTAAATTTATCGGTAATACAAATCATCTCTGGATTTAAAGGCTCTTCATAAGGGTCGGATATGCCAGTAAAATGTTTGATTTGTCCTGTCCTGGCTTTGGCGTAAAGTCCCTTAACATCGCGGGATTCGCAAACTGCTAATGGTGCTTGAACGTAAACTTCGATAAAATTGGTGGTTGTTTTTCTTAATTCTTCTCGAATTTCTTGATAGGGACTGATTGCAGCAACGATCGCTACTATCCCATTGCGACTGAGTAAGTTGGCAACAAAACCAATCCGCCGGACATTGATATCTCTATCTTCTTTACTAAATCCAAGTCCTTGAAATAAATGGGTGCGAACGACATCACTATCAAGTAATTCTACTCGGCAACTCCGCGATCGCATCTCTTGGGCAACAGATAAGGCGATGGTTGTTTTACCCGCCCCACTTAACCCTGTCAGCCAAAGAATTAGACCTTGATGATTCATAATTTGCTTTCTTTATCGATGAAACAGTGCGATGTCTACGACGGGCTACGCCTACGCACTTTATATTATTCGTGGATTGCTATGACTTTTTAAGGTTATGACGCTTGTACAAAAGGTGCAAGCCGATGCAACTAAGGTGCAAGTCCATCTTATCAAGGTGCAAGTACATCTCATCAAGGTGCAAGGCAATGCAACAAAGATGCAAGGCAATGCACCTAAAAAAGTTGTCGAGTGGGCAAACATTCGCCCACCCAATACTCTT
>NZ_CAWUDL010000144.1:0-6235 GCF_963920945.1 Anabaena sp. CCY 9402-a | reverse complement strand
TATATCTCCTATAATCCCTTCACAGTCAGCTTTTTATCTTTTATAGACAAGTCTATTGGAGTCAGTGATAACTAACAGACCACTAACAACTCAGCACTCACTACTCAGCACTCAGCACTCACTACTCAGCACTCAGCACTCACTACTCATCACTAACCCTATGCTTCAGTTTCAACCGCCTGGTTTTGGGCATAAAGTCATCAATACATCTTTAGGGAAAACAGTTTACTATACTCAAACTGCTGTACCTTGGCTGAATACTGACACTGAAGACTTACCGCCATTACTATTTCTGCACAATTTTGGTGGTGGCGCATCTGCCTACGAATGGTCAAAAGTTTACCCGGCTTTTGCTTTTACTCATCGCATCCTCGCGCCAGATTTAATTGGTTGGGGAGAATCTGCTCATCCAGTTCGAGATTATCAGATTCAAGACTACCTGACAACAATTACCGAATTTATCACCCAAACTTGTCGCCAACCTGTAACAGTAGTAGCTTCTTCCCTAACTGCGGCTTTAACTATACGCTTGGCGATTCAGCAACCTGAATTATTCAAAAACCTGTGCTTGGTGTGTCCTTCTGGATTTGATGACTTTGGCCAAGGTGCAGGACGCAGACTACCACTACCAATAATTAATACACCCTTATTAGATAATCTCATTTATGCCCTTGGGGCTGAAAATGAACTTGCAGTCAGAAATTTTCTCGAAAGTTTCCTGTTTGCTCAACCAAAACGCGTCACTCCAGAGATAGTAGAAGCTTATCTTACCTCAGCACAGCAGCCTAATGCTAAATTTGCGGCTCTAGCATTTTTACGCGGTGACTTGTACTTTGATTTGAGTTTGTATATTCAACAACTCAAAATTCCCACAGTATTCTTCTGGGGAGAGAAAGCACAATTCACCAGCATCAAGCTAGGACGGCGGTTGATGAGTTTAAACTTAAGTGCTATTCAAGAATTTTATGCGATCGCAGATGCGGGAATCCTACCACATCTAGAATTACCAGCCGTATTTATTGGTCTATTACAGCGTTTTGTGTAAAGACTTTACCGAATTTTTATATAACTAGTTGTTCGCTGATGAAATTAGATCAGAAAATCAAACAAGTGTGTTTCATCAAACTAACCGGGCTAGTAAGTTCTACACAAAATGATTGCATTACCGCAAATATCTGCTCAAACGCAGCCATTAACCACCAACAAAGAAGCAGAATTGTTGGTCTATTGTGCTAACACTAAAATCGACCCAGAAACAGCAGCCAAAATTAAACAGCTAGTAATAGCAGAAATAGATTGGAATTATTTAATTAAAATTGCTATTTGGCATAGAGTACAAACACTTCTGTATTCGAGCCTCAAGGAAATTTGTCCAGATGAAGTTCCCCAGAGCATTTTGGAATCTTTACACACCCATTGTCAAAAAATCACGCTCAATAACTTACTTCTGGCGCACAAGCTTGTGAATATCCTGAAATTACTTACAGCTAATAATATTCGCGCCATTCCATTTAAAGGGCCTGTCTTAGCAACTTTAGCCTATGGTAATCTGGCACTACGAAAATTTGGCGACCTTGATATTTTAGTAACCAAGCAAGACATCCCCAAAACAATAGAACTTTTGCAAGCTCAAAAATACCAAACAAAAGAATATTTAACTGAAGCACAAAAAGAACTACAAGAAGTATTTTGCGAATACAGTTTGCTGAGTGAAGACGGCATGATATTAATAGACCTGCACTGGGAATTTACACCAACTTATTTTGCTTTTAAACCAAATTTTGATGTTTTGTGGGAACGCCTGCAACCTATCTCTCTTGCTGGTAGTGATATCCTGCAACTTTCCTTAGAAGACTCAATATTATATCTTTGCGTCCACGGTTGTAAGGATTTATGGCAAAGATTATCTTGGATTTGTGATATTGCCGAATTAATTAAATCTCACCCCGAACTTCAATGGACAAAACTCTTAGAGCAAGCTAAAAGGGAAGGTTGCGAACGAATGCTGCTACTAGGTTTATTCTTGGCAGAAGATATCCAAAAAATAAGTTTACCAGAAGAAGTTCAGCAAAAGATTCACAAAAATCCTATTACTACAACCCTCGCCACCGAAGTAAAAGAAAAACTGTGGATTCAAAGTGATGAACCACTAGATGTATTTGAAAGGTCTTTTTGGTCTTGGCGTTTAGCTTTTCATTTCCGAGTTATGGAAAGCTTTAAACATAGAGCTTTACTATGTATTTTTGTGTTGAGATTTGCCATGACTCCCAAAGATAAAGATTATGTCTCTTTACCTTTACCCAAATCCCTTTCTAGTCTTTATTATTTAATTCGTCCCATCAGATTAATCATCAAATTTGGATTAACACCATTGAAGCGGGGTCTTGATTTGTGTAATTCTTGGTTGAGTGATCAAAAGTTATGAGTGCTGTTAGTGGTAGCGGGGCGTTGAGCAGCGTGCTAAGTGTTGAGGTATGAGTTAAAAGTAACGCATCAGTTTGAAAAGTTACTCTGCGTTACTTTGCGGTAACTTCGCGCCCCTCTGCGTTAACAAAGGGTGGGAATTACCCACCCCCTCAAAATTACGAATATAGAGCTTTAGCAGTCGTCTCTCTATCTAACTTAAGCATTAACACACCCAAAGGTGGTAAACACAAATCCAGCGAGTAAGGATGATTGTGCATCGACCAATCATCAGTCCACTTACCGCCTAAGTTACCCATATTACTACCGCCATACTGACGGGAATCACTATTGAATAACTCAGTATAAAATCCTTTTTCTGGTACACCGACGCGATAGTGAGAATGTGGTTGCGGTGTAAAGTTACAAACCACTACCAGAAAATCCTCTGTATCTTTGTCACGGCGGATGAAGGAAACTACACTATGGCGGTTGTCGCTACAATCAATCCACTCAAACCCCTCTTTCGCAAAATCCTGAGTGTACAAAGCAGGCTCAGAACGGTAGAGATGATTTAATTCTTTGAAAAATGTTTTTAATTGTTCGTGAGGTTCATGCTGTAACAAATGCCACTCCAAATCTGCCCAGACATTCCACTCACTCCACTGTCCGAACTCCATGCTCATAAACATGGTTTTCTTACCTGGGTGAGCAAACATATAGGCAAATAAACTACGGACGTTAGCACACTTCTGCCATGTATCACCCGGCATTTTGCCAATAATGTTGCTCTTACCATGCACGACTTCATCATGAGACAAAGCCAGCATAAAGTTTTCGCTGTGGTTATACCACATACTAAAGGTGACATTGTTTTGATGGAACTGGCGAAACCAAGGGTCCATGCTAAAGTAGTCGAGCATATCGTGCATCCAGCCCATATTCCACTTCAGGTTAAAGCCCAAACCACCTGTATAGGTAGGCCAAGACACCATCGGCCAAGAAGTGGATTCTTCCGCAACGGAAACAACACCTGGGAAATAACTAAAGATTAGATGGTTTACCTGACGCAAGAAATCTGCTGCTTCTAAGTTTTCTCTTCCGCCGTATTGGTTGGTTAGCCATTCACCATCTTTACGGCAATAGTCTAGGTAGAGCATGGAAGCAACTGCATCTACCCGAATCCCGTCAATATGGTACTTGTCAAACCAGAACAAAGCATTGGCTACTAAGAAATTGCGGACTTCGTTACGGTTGTAGTTAAATACCAGAGTTCCCCATTCTTTATGTTCACCTTTGCGGGGGTCGGCGTGTTCGTACAGGTGAGTACCATCAAAGAACGCTAAACCATGCCCATCTTTAGGGAAGTGACCAGGAACCCAATCTACAATTACACCGATGTCGTTTTGGTGACATTGGTCAACAAAATACATAAAGTCTTCTGGACTACCAAAACGAGAGGTAGGAGCGTAGTAGCCAGTAACTTGATAACCCCAAGAACCGTCAAAGGGATGCTCGGCAATGGGTAATAGTTCTATGTGGGTGTATCCTAAATCTTTAACGTAGGGAATCAGGCGAGCAGCTAATTCTCGATAGGTCAGAAAACGTGCGCCTGGATTTAATTCCGCAGCAATGACTACAGGTTCGGTTTCCCCATTAGGTAATCTAGCTGGTTCTGCGCTGGAAGCTTGTAACCAAGAACCTAAGTGTACTTCGTAAACTGAAACCGGCTGCGTCAAAGGGTCTGTATGACGGCGTTTTTCTAGCCAGGTTTCATCTTGCCACTCGTAGGAATTTAAATCGGTGACTATAGAGGCTGTTTTGGGGCGGGCTTCTTGTTGAAAACCATAGGGGTCAGATTTTTCGTAAATGTGTCCTTCCCAGTTTTTGATTTCGTATTTGTAATGCGCTCCAATTGCTATTTCAGGAATAAATAATTCCCAAACACCTGTCGCCCCTTTACGCATCTGGTGTTTACGTCCGTCCCATTCGTTTAAGTCCCCTAGGACAGAGACATTGCGAGCATTGGGGGCCCAAACAGCAAAATATACCCCTTTGACACCACCAATTTCGGTGGGGTGCGCTCCTAGTTTTTCGTAGATGCGATGATGATTGCCTTCGGTAAATAAATGTAAGTCAAAATCTGTTAAGTGGGGAGAACGAAAAGCGTAGGGATCATAAATGACACGCTCATGTTCTCCTTCTTTTATCTTTAATTGGTAGTTGGATAACTCAGAAGTTTCAATAGTACATTCAAAGAAATTGGGATGATGTACCGATTGCATTGGATATTCTAGTCTTTGTTCAGGCAAGACTACCCATGCTGCACTGGCATTGGGTAGGTAGGCTCGGACAGCCCAAACGTTTTTGCCGTTTTGGTCTACTAGATGAGAACCGAGTATTTCAAAAGGATCTTGATGCTGATTCCAAACGATGCTATTAACCTGCTCAGGGGCGATCGTGGTCATGGACATTAAGCTACCTACGTAAAATAAACTGATTGACTAAATCGGGTTTTGTATATGTATATTCTTTACATTTATTTGCAATTTTGTCGCCATCGTTATCCTATCTCAGAATGAGTCACTGAGATTAGAGAAATGGGCGATACTGACAGGTGCAAGTTTTTGATAGTCTCTTTTCTCGCAGATGTAATACTTTACACTCAAAGACCTGGCATCACAAGTTAGCCCTCCGCCAACAGCCCAAGGCTGTAATACCAGCAAGAAGAAGCTATAAATGTTGTGACTTTACCCATAACTTTGCCGCCAGTGGAAGCATAAGTTTGCCGCAAACAACATTATAACCCTCATTATTGCGTCAGCTAATTTTGGATGAAATTGACAGTCTGGAAGCATAAGTTTGCCGTGAGTCCAAATTGGAAGGATAAGCTTGCCGTGAGTCCAATGAATCATAGAACGCAGGAAAGTGCCAGATTTTTATAGAATGGAGCAGAAGCGGTTCATGCTGGTATGGGATAGAAACTTTCGGCTATCCATCTGTTCCGAGTAACTACTGGAGTATTAGAAGCTCCTCATAACTAGTAAGAACATTGCGAACAATAGCCTAAACTGGATTGCCAGTCTAACCAAAGTAGTTGGCGATGACAGTAAGGACAATTTTGCACAAGAGGATGTTGATGTATTAAACAAACTTTAACACCTTTAAGTTTTTCTCAAAATTTCCATCTATGGCAACCATATTAATAAAAATACTTTAATCACTTATCAACAGGTTCAACAATATTTTCCAACTAATTATCAGAAGATTCAACCCAAGCAAATTTTTATTAAAGTGAATCCGATTCGCTCCCTGATTGCTGATAATTTAGTGAAAGGAATCTCTTGGTGGTCTAATTTTTGGGAAAAATTGGTGATAGAGGATTCAAAAGGATATTTATTTAACCAATTATTTCCCAATCGAGAAGGATTCATAATAATGGCAGAGAATAGTGAAGAAGACAAGCACTATCTTATTTTTATTAAGGTATTTCAGCAAGCTATGAAGGGCAACTTTGCTAAAATGTATGCCAAAGCAGAGTCAGGAAAAGAGCCTCTCATTAAGAAGAAAGTTGAACGATTAAGGGCAGAGCTAAACTATTGTTATGATGAATTATCGTTTAAGGAATATTTGTCTGACTTTTTAGTAAGAGGGGGATTAAATAAGTCTTTTAATGAGCATCAAGAAGAAATCTCACTCCTAATTAAAAAATCATCTTGGCAAGAACTGAGAATTTGGTCTTTGTTAGCGATCGCCAGTTATAAACCCAAAGATAAAGGGAGCATCCACTTTTGGCGGAAATACTCAAATAGCAAGTAAACCATTAAGATAA
>NZ_CAWUDL010000143.1:0-6456 GCF_963920945.1 Anabaena sp. CCY 9402-a | reverse complement strand
TCTTGTATTCAATTGTATAATCATTTGTGTAATTAATTTTGTTTAATTACTTACAACCAGAGATATTAGTGAACGCAAACAAGCTGAAGCAGCCCTCAAAGAAAGTGAAGAACGCTATCGTTCTGTAGTCACAGCCATGCAGGAGGGTGTTGTGTTACATGAGCGCAATGGCAAAATAGTTGCTTGTAACGCCAGTGCGGAGAAGATTTTAGGACTATCTAGCGATCGCATTATTGGACGTGTTTGTGATGCTTCTTGGCGAAGCATTTATGAAGATGGTTCTCCCTTTCCTGATGACAAGCATCCCGCAATGGTGAGTTTACACACCGGACAACCTTGTTCAAACGTGATCATGGGAGTTCACAAACCCAATGGACAAATCACCTGGCTTTCTATTAATTCTCAACCCTTGTTCCGTAACAATGAATCTACACCCTATGGAGTAGTTGTTTCCTTTTCCGATATTAGCGAACAGCAACAAGCAAAACAAAAAATCCGCGAACAAGCCGCTTTACTGGATATTGCCACCGATGCCATTTTTGTGAGAGATTTAAACAACCACATCCTATTCTGGAATCAAGGTGCAGAACGTTTGTATGGTTGGCCAGCCTCAGAAATTTTGGGAACTGAACCCACGACCTTACTATATCCAGAAACTTCTGTTCATCTCCATAAAACAGCTCTGAAAACTGCGATCGCTGCTGGTATGTGGCAGGGAGAGTTGCAAAAAATCACCAAATCTGGCCAGGACATTATTGTCGAAAGTCGGTGGACAGTGATGCGCGATGCAGCCGGGAAACCTAAATCGATTTTGATTGTAGATACCGACATCACGCAAAAAAAACAACTAGAAGAGCAGTTTTTTCGGACTCAACGTTTAGAAAGCTTAGGCACACTCGCCAGTGGTATTGCCCACGACTTAAACAATATTTTGACACCTATTTTAGGAGCTGCTCAACTCTTACAAAATAGAACTAATCGAGCGTCTGAGCCATCGTCTTATGTGAGTGGAACGCCATCGCAACAACTACTAAAAATTATCGAAAACAATGCCCAACGGGGAGCAGGCTTAGTCAAACAAGTATTATCCTTTGCGCGGGGATGTAAAGGAGAACGTACCATAGTCCAACTCAAACACCTGATTACCGATATTATTCTCATTGGTAAACAGACATTCCCTAAATCAATTGAATTTGCGACAAAATTACCCGAAAACCTGTGTGCTGTCTCTGGAGATGCTACCCAATTACATCAAGTGCTGATGAATTTGGTCGTCAATGCCCGTGATGCCATACCAGATGGCGGAAAAATCACCATCTCTGCGGAAAATATTTTTATTGATGAAGCTTATGCCAGTATGAATATTAATGCTCAGGTTGGGCATTACATCCTGGTTAAAATCTGCGATACAGGCATTGGGATGCCACCCAAAATTTTAGATAGAATTTTTGAGCCATTTTTCACGACAAAAGAAGCAGGTACAGGTACAGGATTAGGTCTTTCGACTGTACTCGGTATCACCAAAAGCCACGGCGGTTTTGTGACTGTGACTAGCAAGGTAGGCGAAGGTAGCCAATTTAACTTGTTCTTACCCGCAGTATCAGGCATACCAGATTTAATCATAGAGAGTGCAGCCACCCCTCAAGGCAATGGAGAGTTGATATTAGTGGTAGATGATGAAGTCCAAATTTGTGAAATCATCAAAATGATTTTAGAAAACCACAACTACAAAATTATGACTGCTAATAATGGTATTGAAGCGATCGCCCTCTATGCCAAACACAAGCATCAAATTACTGCCGTCTTCATGGATATGATGATGCCAGAAATGGATGGAGTAACTGCCATTCGCACCATGCACAAAATGAAACCCAATGTAAAGATTATCGCTTGCAGTGGACAAAATTCACCGGAAGCTGTAACAGAAGTGCTGGGGACTGGTTTTTATCAAGTTTTACCGAAACCTTTCACTGCTCAAGAATTATTAAATAGTTTGCACAATCTACTCAAAGAGAAGCATTAGGCTGTTTGCATGAATATTTTTGCCCTACCCTAACCCTAGGGTGTTGACTTTGATGAAATTTACCCATTTTTTATTCATACAGTTTTGGTGTCATCATCGGTGAAGCAAATTAAATGAGTAAGGAGTAATGAGTAATGAGTAATGAGTAATGAGTAAGTAGAACAGGGTAAATAATTAAAGGTTTGTAGTAAGAACTTTAGTTCTCTCTGCGTTCTCTCCGTTCCCTGCGGGACGCTGCGCGAACAAAAAAGGACTAAAGTCCTTACTACAAACTCAATCTTAGTTTTTTTACATTACTTAACATAGTTGGGTGTTTCCAAGTTGTTCTACTTAATGAGTAATGAGTAATGAGTAATGAGTAATGAGTGGATTATTTTTTATTTTTCTCTCAATTTGTTGATTGAAGTTGCTAAAGGTATTTACTCATTACTTATTACTCATTACTTGTTACTCATTACTTGTTACTTATTACTTAAATCCCCCCAATCCATCGAGGGAATTAAGGGGGATAAATTCCCGTATTATCAAATAATACAAATGCTAAACCTGTGCTATTCCATCTAATAAACCATCTGAAATAATCACCCCATTACTAGCGGCTATCTTTGCAACCTTTGATTCACTCATGTTAACTATAGGTAAGAGATGGTCATATAACTGCATTGATTGTAAGCAATCATTAATATTCGTCACTGCCATATTATAAGCCTCCATTTTTTGTTCTAAGGTATTGAGTAACTGCCGATTATTAGCAATCTTCTCCTCAGCTTCTTGTTGCAGAGTTTGTTCTAAATAAACCCGTGCTTGAGGATACTGTTGCAGAATTTCTTCTGCTTGGGTTTCAGCCATTGGTAATAATTGAGTTTTGAGGCTTTGGTTAATAGTTTGGCGGAAGGTTTTGCGGATGGTTTGAGAAACCTTTGGCTCAAAATCCAACTTTAATAATTGTCTAATAGCTGGTTCGGCATCTACCATACTTTCACAGTCATAGCCTTGGGAAGTTTGTAGCAAAGTTTGCCGAAATTGATATATAGAAAAAGTGCCTTCATCATAGAATAAATGACTTTCTCTGACGAAGCGATCGCACTCTACACTGGCTGCATCAATTAAAGATTGAGATACACGTTTTTCTAAAGCTTTTATTTGTTGTTCTATCCCCGCATCATTACCCAATAAACGATATAATTGGCGATAATATTCTGATTTACGAATTTTCTCCATTAACCTTTGGAAGAAATTAGCAACCACTTGTTGAGATGATTCGACTAAAATGTCTTCTAATTGATTAGCTAGATAATAGAATGCCTCTACTAAAATTGCTAATAATGGTGCGGTAGCATTACGCGGATGACTGAGAGTTGCACGGCGATAAGCATCAGCCACCGAAAAGGTATCTAATAACTCATCTAAACGGTGGATCATCCGAGATTGTAACTGCTTGAAATCAGCTTCAAACACATCACATGAATTATTAATTACCTGGTTAACTTCTTCTGTCATCTGCTGATTAAAATCTCTGCCAATTTGTTGTAATTGCTGGTTGAGACGTTGTAATTCATGCTTTTTCATCGTCTCGATTTCTTGTGGTTGACTATCCAAATCTCGATGCAACGATTGATAGTGTTTTTTCAACTTAATACAAATATCTTCTAAGTCATCAGCCAGATTTTGAAAAAGCTGTGGACGCTTTTCTTCAGTTAAATAACGAGTAATAGCTGTGCGGAATTCCTCAATACCACTGTCTTGAATTAGCTGATTAATTAAGGGTATCCCCTGTTCAGCTAAAATGCGTACATAGTTGGTGTTGGGCGATTCAAAACCATTGAGAGAAATCCGAAAACTAGTAGAAGCAAGTTTTCCAGAACTGACACAATAGTTATTAAAGGCGTAAACAAACTGTGGTGTTTCTTCTACCGCATTTACACCTCTAACACTATCTGCAAAAATAGAGTCTAAACCAAATCTATCTTGTTGCGTTGTTTGTTTAATTTGACTGCCGTAAAATCCGAGTAACCCACTAGTTTTATAAACTCGGCTGGTATCACGGAACTGTCCGTTAATTAAATTATCGAGTCTTTGCCTTAATTGGGTATTGTACCAAGTTTCATCTATGCGGTTGAAGATATAAAATACGCGATCGCGTATTCCCCCATTTTGCCGCATTTTCTCTAAAAGTTCCGTCTCCTCCTTAGTCATATCTCCAGCCGATGCAGGTTTTAGCACACACACCACCGCCGATGTCTCAGAATCCTGAATTTTGGTGTAAGTTAACTGTGCATCCTTCTCTACTGGCGCATCAATTCCAGGTGTATCAATAATTACGTTACCATCTTGCAATAGGGGATGGTTGCAATAATATTCAATTTGCTTTAAAACCGCGCTATTACTACCACGCCGCGCATATCCAGCCGCTTCTTTTAGGTTAGAAAAGTTAAATTGCTCCATTGAATAGGTCGCATTATTGATGGTATGAATATGTTGACGGTTAGCTTCATATCCTTGTAATAATAATATTAAGGCTTTAGCTTGTTTCGCGCGTTCTGACCTACTCTCTCCACTCTCTTGCTGAATAATCGCTTCGCATCCTTGATACAATAAGCTAACTACTTCAGATTGATTGAGATTAGCGGCGGTTTTAAAGCCTAATTGTTGACATAAAGACGTTGCTTGTTCTCTAATCTCTGCTTCACTGAGAAAGGTTAAAACTACCCGTTCTTGGTCTAATTCTGCATATTCAATTTTACATTCTGTACCTGTGGCGTGTCCTTCTGCGCTGTAAAGTAACTCTCGTTCTAACAGTGCATTAATTAACATCGATTTACCTGCACTAAATGCACCAGCAAACACAATTTCAAATCTGGGAGAAATTGCTTTACCTAATGAAGTTTGGACAGGGGTAATATCTTGCGATCGCAGAGATTTTTCTTGCTGTAAAAGTTGCAATATAGAATCCACTTGATCTTTTAAATTATGACCCTGAAAAGGCAGGTATGACATACAATAACCTATGACAATTTCCGTATATTTTATTAAAGTATTTATACTATTGCTTCAGTATTCTTACTACGATATACAATTGCCACTTGAGAAAGAGGATAAATAAATTTTTAAGTATTACGATGATTGCAGATAATCATCATTTTTTAATGTGAGTTCAATAAACCTCTCCCCCACCCAGAGAAAACGCATCTTATTTCCTAATAAAAACTAAAGAAGATTCAAAAATGACATAGATAATTGTAAAAGATGAGAAAATGATGAACCAGGGCTATTTCATTCCCAAAAGTCTCTTAAGTGTATCTAGACCAAAGGAGCATAATAGTTGAGCTTGAGCCATGTTTTCAAACATCTGGTCACGATACAAATTCAGGGTAAAATTACGAGCGATAGCAAAAATTTGAGGTAAAGGCGTGGTGCAAATTCTCGACGCATCCTCACCTTAGGTAACATCCCGAAGATAATGCACTTTGTTTTCTACGCCCCAATAGCCTCGAACGCTTAACGCAAAGCGTTCCGTAGGAAAGAATTTAGACTTTGTAGCATAAGGGTAACATCTTAGTAGATGTTCCCTACGGGAACACTTTCAGCGTTGGCGAAGCCTGCGCTTTGCGCTTACATTCCAGTTCCTATCCTACGGGAACGCTGGCGCGAAGGCTTTGCTCAGGACTGCATTCAATATGACATAGAACAAACCTTTTTAAACAACCTCTAAGGGTTTGAGCAAATCTCACGCAATGCCCATCCTACAAAAATTGGCATTAATTAAATCCTTCTGAGACGCTTTCTTGTTAGAAAACCAATGACTCCAAATGCGGCAACCCCAAAACCAGAGAGTGGTGTTGGCTCTGGAACTTGAGTCAAGGTTGCTAAAGTTGGCACGGCAAAAACGAAATCATCGGTGGCAACTAGATCAATACCATTTGCTAAATCTTCACTACCAAATGATTGGATAGTCGTGCCATCAAAGCTAAATAGTGCTTTACTCCCAACGGTTAATTCTACTTCGGTCACAACAGGGTTGTCGAAGAGAACTCCCAAAAACTGAGTCTCTCCTGATGCCCCAACGGGGACGAAAAACTTACCAAGACTGACCTTCTTGCCACTGCTCGTAGTGCCGAAATATTCGATACTGCTGCTTCTGGGAGCTTCTACATCAACGAAGATAGCACCAAAACCTCGTGTCCCAGCCGCAATGTTTGTGCCAGGCAATACGAAGGTTTGGTCGATGGAACGATCCTCGAACTCGCCGGAGTTGAAATCGAACATCACAAAGGTATTGTTCGGACTGAAGGCGGGAAACTGCCCGGCTGTATCTGGATTGACACTAGCAAATCCATCGCCACTGACTGCATAAGGCTCTGAAAATAGCGCACCCGCCCCCAATACGGTTCAGTTAAGGCTCAAAGTGATGTAAAGTAAGCATTGTTGCCAAG
>NZ_CAWUDL010000142.1:0-6489 GCF_963920945.1 Anabaena sp. CCY 9402-a | reverse complement strand
GTTCCGAAATTTCATATCACTCATCAGCTTGCTAGCCTTAACTGAACCGTATTGGCCAATAACCAAGTTAAAATTAATTTATCTGTTGCAGTGTTAGCGATTAAGGCAGAAATTAAGCAACAGGGAGGATTTACGAAGGTCAGTATTAAAACAACAGACTCAGCAATCAAAAATTTAGAACTTGAATTACCCACTACAGATATTGCTGCCATAGAAGCGGGAATCACTCAAGAATTAGGATTAGATTTAACCACAGTTAAACGCATTACCCGTTACCAGTTTGCTGAGTAATATCAATTCCAAAATAATCCCCTACACCTCTGTTTCTTGCAAGTTCACAATAGTTTGTCTGGTGTGATGGGTAAGTCGCGGATGCGTTTACCTGTGGCGTGATAAACTGCATTAGCGATCGCAGCTGCTACGCCGACAATTGGTAATTCACCCAAGCTTTTAGTTCCCAGTACGTTGACATGAGGATCGTGTTCTTCAATAAATTGCACTTCCATGTTGGGAATATCTGCATGAACGGGAATCAAGTAATTGGAAAGGTTTGCACCAATTACTTTACCAGTATTCATATCCATAACGGTTTTTTCCATCAATGCCATCCCAATCCCCCAAGTAATACCGCCAATTACCTGACTACGTGCTGTCTTGGTGTTGAGAATGCGTCCCGCACTATAAACACCTACACATCTTCTCACTTTAACTTCGCCTAACAACTCATCAACGGCTACCTCTACAAATACCGCACCAAAGGAATGTTGAGAATATTGTTTACTTTCTGGGTTGGGTGAGGTAGCTTCAGTCACTACTAAACTTTCTAACCCATGACGCTGCAAAATCTCCGTGTAGCTATCTCGCCTAGATGGTTCTAATTTTAAAAAGATTTGTCCTAACTCAACGCTGATATCTGTTATTTGACACCCGTAAAGCGGTGAGTTTGAGTCTGCTATTGCCATTTGTATCAGCTTTTCCCGTGCAGCAGTAGCGGCTTGATGCACAGCCGGGGATACACTAGCCACGGTGATGGAGTTACCTGTAACGGGTGCGGTGGGAAGGTTACTATCACCTAACGCAAATTGTACTGGCTGACTGGGTAAGCCTAAAGCCTCAGCCGCGACTTGAGTCATGACTGTGTAAGTACCTGTCCCAATGTCTTGAGTTCCAGTTTGGACGCTGACTTCCCCTGTAGCAAAAATTTCTACTTTGACAGTTGCAGACATGGAATGGGTGGGAAATGTTGCACTCGCCATTCCCCAACCTATCAGGAAGTTACCATCCTGCATAGAACGGGGTGTAGGGTGACGTTGTGACCAGCCAAAAAGTTCTGCCCCTTTTTGGTAGCATTGTTTGAGTGATTTACTCGACCAAGGTAAGCCTGTTTGGGGGTTGATATCTGCATGATTTTGCAATCTAATTTCGATGGGGTCAATATTTAAGGCATAGGCTAGTTCATCCATTGCCGATTCTAAGGCAAACATCCCCGGTGCTTCGCCTGGCGCACGCATAAAGGTGGGTGTACCTGCATTGATTCGCGCTAAACGGTATTTTACTTCCAAATTGGGGCAGGCGTAAATCATGGTGGTGGCTGCGCCTACTGGTTCTACAAAGTCATCAAAAATGGAAGTTAAGGATGTCCCGATGTGTTTGGTGAGGGTTAGCTGTCCTTGTTTGGTTGCGCCTAGGGTGAGTTCTTGGTAAGTTTGGGATCTGTAACCACAAGCAGTATACATTTGCGATCGCGTCAGCACAACTTTCACTGGACGCTGGACTTGACGAGATGCGATCGCGGCTAGGATAGTATGGGAACGTAGCAAGGCCTTACAACCAAATCCCCCGCCTAAATATTTGGAGATGACGCGGACATTTTCCGGGGGTAGGTTTAGCACCCCTGCAAGACGTTTCTGTTTACCGGAAATACCTTGCGTAGTTTCATATATTGTTAAATTATCTCCTTCCCAAATGGCGATGGTAGCAGAAGTTTCTAAAGGATTATGATGTTCCATTGGGGTGCTGTACACCTGTTCAATGAAAATTTCAGCCTGAGTTTTACCTAATTCAATATCGCCTCTGGTGATTTTTCCAGGCATAATGCCAAAAAAGATAGATTCTGGCTCAAATACTTCTGGTAGTGCTTGCGCCATTGTCACTGTCGGCGTTTCTTCCTCATAGGTGATTTTTACCAGAAATGCACCGTATTCAGCCTGTTCTAAGGTTTCGGCAATTACAATGCCCAAGGGTTGGCCATGATGGTAAATATTATCATCTTTTTCTGGTGGGGTTGGGGTGGGAATGAAGGGGATATTGATTAAGTTGGGGGTTTGATCATAGGTGATAATATCTATTACACCAGGGACGGCTAAGGTTTGGGTTGTCTCTATGGTGAGGACTTTACCTTTAGCGATCGCACTTTGAAATATTACTCCATAGGTTAATTTTTCTATAGGAATATCGGCTGTATATTGAGCTTCTCCTGTCACCTTTAATCTACCATCGACGCGATTGAGGGGTTGACCGATAATGTTATTCATAATCTTTTCGCTGAGTTTTGGGGGATTAATTTGGCTCACACAAGAGGAGTTAGAGAAGTTAATTTTTTTGGCTTGTTTATTTCTCTGATTCTTCTCTCTGCGCCTCCGCGCCTCTGCGTGATAAATCTTAATAATTATTCACTAAGTGCGCGGATTAAAACACGTTTTACTAACTCGATTTTGAATTCGTTATGTTGCTGTGGTTTAGCTTCTTTAACTGCTAATTCTGCCGCAGTTGTTAATGTATCTTGATTTAGTAGTTTATCTTGTAAAAATTCCTCAACTTCCCACGCACGCCAAGGTTTAGTTCCTACTCCACCAAAGGCAATTTTGGCTATTTTAATTGTGTCTTGCTCTCTCTCTAAAGCAATAGCTACAGATGTTAAAGCAAATTCATAAGCTGCTCTATCTCGGACTTTCAAATAATGTGATTTTGTCCTAAAACTACCATTTGGTATTTCCACAGCCACAATTAATTCTCCAGACTGTAATAGTGTTTCTTGATGTGGTGTGTCTCCTGGTAAGAGATAAAAGTCATGAATAGAAATACGGCGTTCTTGTTCTGCACCTTGAATACAAATTACTGCATCTAATGCGGTTAAAGCTACTGCTAAATCTGAGGAATGTACGGCAATACAATGTTCACTAGTGCCGAAAATAGCGTGCATCCGGTTGTAACTGTTAATTGCAGAACAACCTATATCTGGGGTACGTTTGTTACAGGGGAAAGCTGGATCACGAAAATAAGGACAGCGTACTTTTTGTAATAAATTACCGCCAACTGTCGCCATGTTTCTAAGTTGGGGTGATGCACTTTGATTTATGGCTTGGGTAATGACTGGATAGTGTTCCTGAATATAAGGATTAAAGGCAACATCAGTTAGCCGACAAACTGCACCAATGCGAACTACTGTGGCGGAGATTTCAATATTAGCTAAAGGTAAACTGTTAATATCAATTAATATATTAGCTGACTGCACCCTATCTTTCATTAAGCCTAATAAATCTGTACCACCTGCGATAAATGCCGCAGTTTGGTCTTGTTTTAATGTCGATATCGCCTGTTCTTTAGTTGTTACTTTGGCATAACTAAATGGCTGCATCTTCTATTCCCTCTAGTACCTCTTGAATAGCCGCAATAATATTGGGATAAGCACCGCATCGACAAAGATTACCACTCATATTTTCGCGAATTTCTGCCTTTAATTGGGGGATTTCTTCAGAAATCATCCCTACGGCAGATACTATTTGACCAGATGTACAGTAGCCACATTGAAAGGCATCATGGGTAATAAAAGCTGTTTGCATAGGATGGAGTTCGCCATCTTTTGCTAATCCCTCTATTGTAGTAATTTCGCTGTCTGTGTGCATGATTGCTAAAGTCATACAAGAGTTAATTCGCCGACCATTTACCAATACTGTACAAGCACCACACTCGCCGCGATCGCACACTTTTTTAGTCCCGATCAAACCCAGCTTCTCTCGCAGCGCGTCAAGTAACGTCATACAAGGTTCTAGGTTTACCAAATAAGACTGATTATTCACACATAAAACCATTTCTACTTCTTCTGAGGGAAATATTTTTATGTCTTCATTAGGAAAATTATGACTTGTTGGAGATATAATTTTTTTGTCCATATGTAATTGGATATTTTCTCTTTTGTAGATGAATTTTAGCAATATTTTCAGCTAAAGTTCTCAACATAGTATCTCATAAAAAATATGATAGACTCAAAATTATTAGTACAAAGAGTTGCCATTATTGGTGCTGGCCCTGGTGGTTTAGCGGCGGCGATCGCGCTCTCAAATCTGGGGTTAGATGTGCAAGTATACGAAAAAGCCCAGGATTTCCGCCCGGCTGGGACAGGTTTAGGATTAGTCTCCAATGGCTTGAATTGTTTAGAAGCGATCGCACCGGGAATTATCAGCACCCTCACAAAGTCTGGCTGTCCGGTTCACCAGACGGTTCTCAAAAGTATGGCGGGGGAAACCATTAGAACACACTCCAGCACATTATTAGAAAAATATGGACACCCATTATTAACTGTTTGGTGGTGGCGATTGCAGCAAACCTTAGCATCAAGATTACCATCAGAAATTATTCATCTCAATCATCGCTGTATTGGCTTTGAACAAGATGAAAGTGGCGTAGCCATCTACTTTGAGAATGGCAAAACAGCATATGCAGATTTATTAATTGGTGCTGATGGGGTAAACTCCACCGTTAGAGAAAGCTTATTTGGTGAGGGTAAACCGAATTATCTAGGAAGTATGTGTTGGCGTTCCGTCCTCGAATATCGCCATGAGTTATCTAATTCTTATCAACTAGTATTTGTCAAAGGTAATCAGCAATTTATGTATATTCTCGATGTGGGAGAAGGTTACACCAGTTGGATTAGTCGTAAATTTATGACAGATTATCAGCTTTCCCAGAGTCCAGAAGCAGTCAAAACTCGGATTCTCCATGAATTAACCGGGTGGGATGATTCCTTTCGCGCCTTAGTAGAAGCCACACCAGCCGAACAAATTTGGGAAGGGCCAATCTGCGATCGCCCCCCGTTAACTCACTGGAGTAAAGGTAGAGTTACACTATTAGGCGATGCAGCACATCCAATGGCCCCAGCTATGGGTCAGGGAGCAAATAGCACCTTTGAGGATGTCTGCGAATTGCAAGCCTGCTTATCCCAAGGCGCAAGTTTAACAGAGGCTTTAACCAACTATGAACAAAGCCGCATCCAGCGTACAAGTCTTATCCAAGCTCGTAGCGCGATCGGTGAGATGCGCTATTACGATATTGATACCACTAAACAAACATCAGAGCGATTCTCAGAAGGAGACGCTAGACCCCAGTTTAATAATGATGAATTTCAAGATTGGCTTTATAATTACAAACCACCTGCGATATTATGAATTCCAATCCTCATTAGATAAGTAAATGCACGTTATCAGCCGCAGAATTTTGCGGGAGTTTTGTGAGGCACACACAGATTCCTGTGATGCGCTTTATGATTGGTATAGGGTGGCAACTAAAGCTGAATGGAATAATCTGATTGAAGTTCAGGCTATTTATCCAAAAGCAGAAGCGGTTGGCAACTTCACAGTGTTTAATATCAAAGGAAACAACTATCGTTTAATTGTTGATATTGTTTACGAAGCTCAAAGAATTTATATTAAATATGTTTTAACTCACGCCGAATATGATAAGGATAAATGGAAAAATGACACGTACTTTTGATCCTGAATCTTACGGTAAATTGCTAGCTGAGTATCAACCAAAAACAATTAATACGGAAGAAGAAAATGAACAAGCTATCAAACTGGCTTTAACTTTAGAACATCGTCCCAATCTTACACCAGAAGAGGAGACGCTGTTGGCACTGTTGGTAACATTAATTGAAAAGTTTGAAGAAACTCATTACCCAATCCTTCAAGGTACTTCCCATTCGATGCTAAGGCATTTGTTAGATGCACGTGATATGACTCCAGAAGCCTTAGCTGAGGTAATTGGATCAGTGGAAGTTGTACGGGAAATTGTTAATGGCGATCGCGCGATCAATCCAGCAGAAGCAAAATTGCTAGCAGATTATTTTCATGTAGATGCAAGCTTATTTACTTGAGTGGCTAAAATAAAATCAAAAATCCCGAAAAATGGTGTATTTGTTGGATGTAATTATTGAAATTAATATCTTGCCTCTTCGGCAAGGTATCATTGTAGTTTTTAATAAAAATTAAATTTAATTTAGTATATTTACTGTTGAGTACAGAAAATTTAAATTTGCTATTAACTAGTGAAATTACGGTTATCAATAAAATTGGAATAACACTAATCTTGATTCATGAATTTGTTAGAAATTATGAAAACTCAGCGCTATATATTTTTTCAAAGTTCAGCAAAAACAGTAGACTTGTCTATAAAAGATAAAAAGCTGACTGTGAAGGGATTATAGGAGATATA
>NZ_CAWUDL010000141.1:0-6613 GCF_963920945.1 Anabaena sp. CCY 9402-a | reverse complement strand
CTAGCATCCCTAGGTTCTATAGATGATGTTTTTTGTCAATGCGTAAGTCCTATTCAATATTTAATTTATGATTAATTTAGAGCAAATTCACTCACTTACAGACTTTAAACGCAACGTCAAACAGTTTCTAGAGCGTATCAAGGCGACCAAATCACCTCTTGTGCTTACCGTCAATGGTAAAGCAGAAGTCGTTGTCCAGGATGCAAGTGCCTTTCAGGAAATGATAGATAGACTTAAGTGTGCAGAAGAAGAACTGCGTCAACTGAAGTTAGAAGCATTACAACGAGATATTGCGATCACAGCCGAACAGCTAAAGCATGGAGAATATACTGAATATGATGATGAGTCCCTGTCTAATTTGCTGGAAAATATCAAGGCACGAGGACAGAGTAAGCTAAAGTGGGATAGCTGACAATGAATCATTACAGACTTTCCCAGCAAGCCGAACAAGACTTGGAAGATATCTGGACTTACCTTGCTCAACAGAATCAACTTGCAGCCGATAAACAGATAGCTCAAATTCTGAATCGTTGTCCAATGCTTGCTCAGTTTCCTGATATGGGCAAAAAGCGAGATGATTTAATGAAGGAATTGAAAAGCTTTCCTGTGAAGCCTTACGTTGTGTTTTACACAAAAATAACTGATGGTGTAGAAATTTTGGCTCTTCAGTTCCTTTTATGGAGTCGAATAATAAATAAAATCTAATCAAAGCCTATGTTCCTTGCTATGACTGGATTTTAAATTTTTTAGCCTTTCTATAAAACGGCTATTTTAATGCCTTACCATAAAACCAACGCAAGAGCCGAAATTTTTCGAGTATTACATCAATCAAGAGATATTGAAGGCGAGTTTTCTTAATTTAATTTACTTGCTAATTTATTTATGCACATTTTTGATACACAAATCATTTCTTATTCTTTCAAAGGTTTATATCATAATTCAATTTCACAGCAATATATTGCTTCTATAACAGCACAAGAATTTTTGTTAATTCAAAGCGATTATCCAACAAAGGCTAACTACTATGTACCATTACCTAATAACTTAAAATTATTGCCAGATGATAAGGGATTTCCTAAAAGAGACCATCCTTTTTCTAAAGGCTTGACAGACCAAATAATTTTAGAATTTGCCCAGGATTATCCGACAGTAATTGAGTTTGGAAATCTTGCTATTGCTGATATCATTAATACTCAGGAAAAATATCTATTCAATGAGGCTATTCGTTTTTTAGAAAAACCAATAAGAAAAATAATTTGGAGTAGATTCAATTTTTTATTGGATTGCAATGTCAAGTGCATACCTCTTAGCCAAAGTACGCTTGAGTTAGGGATAAAGCTTTTCTATGAATTTACTTTATCTCATAATACTAAACAAAAATATAGAAATACTGTTAACGACGTTTTAATACTCGCTACAGCAATTAATTCATCAGCAGTTTTGATTACGCAAGACTCTTTACTTAAGAGATTTGCATCCGAATACTATAATGCTTTAATCAAGGAAGATAAAGAATTTATTTCTCTAGATTTTAGAAGTTTCTCAGATGATGGCAGAAGTAAAAGTCGAGAGAGTAAAGGCTACATTAACAAAGGATGGCAAGTCAGAATGCAAAACTATACAGGGATTTGGTGAAATAAAGTTACCTAGAAGATGGATTCACAGGAGAATATTCGCCAAAGTGCCAACATAGAGGAGTAGCATTTTTAATTTCCAAGACCTGCTCAATATCAAACTCTACTATACGCTGCGCCCCAGCAAACTCACTTAATCTTTCTATATCCCAAATTACTTTTGCTTTTCCAGTTAATTGCAATGTGTGACCTTGTTCAAAATCAATAAATAATAAACCCGCATTGGGATTTACAATTAAGTTACCGAAGGTCTGAAACATATTATTACCAGAGTAATCGGGAAACACAAGCTTATTACTATTCACAACTTGCACAAATCCTGGAAGTCCTCCTCTGTGGGAAGCATCAGCCCCACTTTCAGGATGATAACTAGCGATAAAAAAGGTATCAGCTTGGGTTATCCAAAGTTGATTTGTCTCGCTCAAAGCATCTCTGATAAAAGTTTCAGGTTGTTCTAGTGAATCAATTACAGTTTTTTCTATGTGACGTATCTGAATATATTTAGGACAGTTAAAAAATACCTGCTGAATTTCTACTTTTATGTTCTCCTGATTTACCTCTGCTTTGCCATTCAAACGCAAACGCCTGCGGTTTGCCAAATCAATTACTAATAGCCCAATATTATTGTTATTTGGCAGATTTTGGTGTAATGGGTCGGTTTGTATGGGAGTAGTATTAATCTGTATGGTTTGCGTGTTTAAGACCTCTACAAAACCAGGTTTTCCTGTTAATAAAGATGCCCAGACTCTAGCTTTGCTATCAACTGTACTAGCAATTGCTAATTGTTGCGTATGCAGAAATTCTTGAGCAGATGATTTGATTGTACTACTAATAACATTACACAGACGTTGCGCCTCTTCTCGCACTCCCGCCTGAGTTTGGACTCTAATTTCTCCAGAATGGAAAGACATTGGATTAATTCGTAATTAAGAAATGACATTGTATAATTTCTATACATTTATTTAATATTCGTTATATAATCTCAAATTTTCAAGATCAGTTTTGGAGTTATGGCAACAAGGATAAATGATCTTGGCGATCGCAAAATTTTATGCTATTGCAAAAAACCTTGTCATTCTGCAAATATATCTATAAATGATTCGGGTATAGCAAGACGCACTTAAAAATTGTGGCTACTCTCAAAGCTTCTCAACAGGGACTCGCAAGCATTAAACAAGCTAGAAGTGAAAAGGCTTGGTCTGTTGATGATTTTAGATGGATGGAATTAGCCAGTGAAGTTTTAGGTGTCTCTTGGCAAGAACATGGTGTTCTCGCTGTTGGTGTATCAGAAGGAACATGGAAACGTTTCTTAGCCGGAAAGCAGGCGATTAATGCTGAGGCGTTTAAAGCCTATTGTCAGGTGCTTGGGTTGAATTGGGAAGAGGTGGCAGAAGAGGACAAGGGGGACAAGGGGACAAGGGGACAAGGAGAATTTTTGCTATTTCCCTCTTTTGTGGCAGATTGGGGGGAAGCACCTGATGTATCAATTTTTTACGGTCGCAGTGAAGAACTGGAGACTGTTAAGCGATGGGTGACGCAGGACAACTGTCGCCTAGTGACGTTGCTGGGAATGGGTGGAATTGGTAAAACGACTCTATCGGTTAAGCTGGCACAAGAAATTATTGGCAGTCGAGGGGACAATGAGACAAGGGAACAAGGGGGAATTTCATCTTCCTCATCCCCAGTTCAGTACATAATTTGGCGTAGTCTCCGCAATGCGCCGCCGGTGGAAGATGTTTTGGCTCAATTGATTCAGTTTGTATCTCAACAGCAAGAAACAAGTTTACCAAATCAGTTAAACGGGAGAATCTTGCTTTTACTCAAGTATTTACGTTCGTCGCGTTGTCTCATAATTCTGGATAATGCTGAGTCAATTTTACAAGCAGGCGATCGCACTGGTCGTTATCGTGCTGGATGTGAAGGTTACGGTCAACTCCTGCAATGTGTAGCCGAAACTTCTCATCAAAGTTGTTTAATACTTACTTCGCGGGAAAAACCCCAAGGACTCGCTAAGTATGAAGGGGAGAGTTTACCAGTGCGTTCTCTACAACTTACAGGTTTACAAGAAAAAGAAGGGCGGGAATTATTTAACGTTAAAGGTAAATTCACAGCTTCCCCAGACCAATGGCAAGTTTTAGTTTCCCGCTATGGCGGTAATCCTTTAGCTCTGAAGATTGTAGCCTCTTCTATCCATGATTTTTTTGATGGCAATGTTGCCCAATTTCTGGAAATTTCTCAGCAAGGTACATTTATCTTTGACGATATTCGTGACCTGCTTGACCAACAGTTCCATCGTCTCACAGTCTTGGAACGAGAGATTATGTACTGGTTAGCCATCAACCGCGAACCTATTTTTTTAGGAGAGTTACAAGCAGATTTTGTGGCTCATGTCCCACCCCGCGAATTGCTAGAATCACTCTCGTCACTGCAAAGGCGTTCTGTAATTGAAAAAAATGCTGGTGGCTTTACTCAACAACCTGTGGTGATGGAGTATGTCAGTAATCAGTTAATTGAGCAAGTTTGTGAGGAAATCAAGCAATGGGGAATAGAAAAGCTATCTTCTTCCTCTACTCCCTTATTTACAAGTCATGCACTCATTAAGGCACAAGCTAAAGATTATGTACGGGAGACACAAATTAGTCTGATTGTTCAGCCTGTTATCGATAAATTAATTACAGAAGTGGGCTGTTTGGAAAATATAGCTAATTGCCTCACTCAAATTCTCTCCAACCTACGTAATAAGTCTCCTCAAGTAACGGGCTATGCTGGTGGCAATGCTTTGAATCTGCTACATCAAGCAGAAATTGACCTTACTGGCTTTGACTTTTCGGGTTTAACTGTATGGCAAGCTTATCTTCAGGGCGTAAACCTGCATGATGTTAATTTTGTCGGCTCAGATTTATCTCGCTGTGTTTTTACTGAGACTTTGGGTAATATTTTATCTGCTGCTTTTAGTCCAGATGGTCAACTTTTGTCTACCTGTGACACCGATTGTCATATTCGTGTATGGGAGGTGAAAACAGGTAAATTATTTCTGATTTGTCAAGGACACACTAACTGGGTGCGCTTTGTCATGTTTAGCCCAGATGGTGAAATTTTGGCGAGTTGCGGTGCTGACCAGAAGATTAAACTTTGGAATGTCAGAGATAGTGTTTGTATAAAAACGTTGAATGGGCATGATCATGAAGTATTTTCTGTAGCGTTTCATCCAGAGGGTGAGACTTTAGCCAGTGCTAGTGGTGATAAGGCTATAAAACTTTGGGATATCCGCAGTGGTACGTGCTTGCAAACCCTTACAGGTCATACAGACTGGGTACGTTGCGTTGCTTTCAGTCCAGATGGGCAAACCTTAGCCAGTAGTGGCGCTGACCACACAATTAAACTTTGGGATGTGCATCAAGGTAAATGCTTGAGAACATTGCAAGCACATACTGGGTGGGTGCGTTCAGTGGCGTTTAGTGGAGATGGGCAAACTTTAGCTAGTGGTAGTGGCGATCGCACCATCAAACTCTGGAATTATCATACAGGTGAATGCCTGCAAACTTACACCGGACATACTAACAGCGTCTATTCTATTGCCTATAGTCCTGATAGTAAAATTTTAGTCAGTGGGAGTGGCGATCGCACTATCAAACTCTGGGATTGTCAAACCCATACTTGTATCAAAACTCTACATGGTCATACCAATGAAGTTTGTTCCGTCGCCTTTAACTCAGATGGACACACGTTAGTAGGCGTGAGTTTAGACCAAAGCGTTAGACTTTGGGATTCTCGTACTGGACAATGTTTAAAGACTTGGTACGGAAATACAGATTGGGCTTTACCTGTAGCTTTTAGTCCTGACGGGCTAATTTTAGTCAGTGGTAGTAATGACAAAACTGTTAAGCTATGGGATTGGCAGACTGGCAATTGCATTAGCAGCTTACAAGGGCATACAGACTTTATTTATGGTATTGCCTTTAGCCCAGATGGACAAATTTTGGCAAGTGCGAGTACAGATTCTTCAGTAAGATTGTGGAACATCAGTACAGGAAAATGTTTCCAAATTTTACTCGGACATACAGATTGGCTATATGCCGTTGCTTTTCATCCCCAAGGTAAAATTCTTGCCACTGGTAGCGCAGATTGTACAGTTAAGCTATGGGATATTAGCACAGGTCAATGTCTCAAAACCTTAAGCGAACATAGCGATAAAATTCTAGGAATTGCTTGGAGTCCAGACGGACAAATGTTAGCTAGTGCCAGTGCTGACCAATCTGTAAAACTGTGGGATTATTGTCAAGGTGATTGCATCAACACATTACAAGGACACGATAGTCGTGTTTACTCAGTTATTTTTAGTCCCAATGGTGAAATTATCGCTACTTGCAGCACTGACCAAACAGTGAAACTATGGAATTGGCAGACAGGTAAATGCCTCAAAACATTGACTGGACATACAAACTGGGTATTTGCCATTGCATTTAGTCCTGATGGTAAGACCCTTGCTAGTGCATCCCATGACCAAACTGTGAGAATTTGGGATGTGAATACAGGCGAATGCAATCATGTCTGCGTTGGGCATACACATTTAGTATCTTCCGTAGCTTTTAGTCCAAATGTAGAAGTTGTCGCAAGTGGTTCTCAAGACCAAACCGTGAGGATTTGGGATGTAAAAACGGGCGAGTGTTTAAAGATTTTGCGAGCAAAACGGCTGTATGAAGGGATGAATATTACTAGAGTGAAAGGGTTAACTGATGCGACGATTTTGACGTTGCAATCTTTGGGTGCAGTGGGTTAACTTTTTCTACTAGATTGCTGGCGATATCTCATGACAAGCTGTCTTGCGTCTACGCCATAATAAACTGAACTTATATAGCAGTAGCCATCTATGTTCCCTGTTGCCCGTTCCCCGTTCCCTAGAAATTAAAATATAATGTCCTAACCAATAGACCTATCTTTAAAATAAATTTTATAGGAAAATAAACAGAGAAGATAAA
>NZ_CAWUDL010000140.1:0-7046 GCF_963920945.1 Anabaena sp. CCY 9402-a | reverse complement strand
TATCTCCTATAATCCCTTCACAGTCAGCTTTTTATCTTTTATAGACAAGTCTAATGAAAACTCAGATAAAAATCACGAAATACTAACGAATATTTACTTTTATAGACTAATTGCTAAAGAAATATAAGGAAAATGAGATAGCAGGGAAACTCAACTATATAACCAGTTGTAAGGGAGTGAACGGATATCAATAGAGATTATGTTTCTACCTGATGTAACTGCATAAATTAATTAAAGTTTTTGGGTTTACGTCAGTCTATTAATCCTTTGCAATTAGGGCGAAAATCTATGAAGCAACCATATCTATCTCCCGACGATTTGCCCACACATAAAACTACACTCATAAGTGAAATATTACTCAGTCAACTAGAAGAAGTAACAAAAACAAGGTTTTATTTAACTTGTAGGCATTCGGTACGTATTTTGTTATCCAGTTGTCACTGGTATTTTAAAGTTAATAGTGGCATTCTGATGTTAATCATGGTATGCCATGATATTGAAAGTTATCAGAACGTTATGATGAATGTTTCGTATTTGGCGAGCAAATTAAAATTGTTTGCGAATCACGCCAAAATTAGTATTAGTTCTCCAGTAAATCAAGGTATGCCTTGGGTCATTGGCATCAATCAAATATTGTCTGGAGAGGATTCGGCTAGCCTCTAAAAGGGGCAAGAGGGGCAGAGGAGACAAGATAGATTATGTTCTCAATGCCCCACGCCCAGAATATGGCTACTTAGCAAGGCGTTCATCGAAATAGGACAAGCCTGCACCAATAGTTTCAGCTAAAATACTGATGAGACGATACAAGGCGATCGCACTAATTACCGCCGCCGAGGGAAAGCGATGTTGTAAAAGTGCGATCGCTGTGGCTTCAAAGACTCCCAACCCCCCAGGTGCGCCGGGAACTACAAACCCCAACAACCAAGCAAAACTAAAAGCACCCAACAATAAAGGAATGTGACTTAGATTCAAGGGCATAATCGCAAACACCGTTAAGACAAATCCCATACCCCGCAGTCCTAAAAATCCCATCTCTCCTAACAATGGTCTGAGGGGATAGCGTCGAATCCGAAAATTAGGGGTTGGCTGAGTGCTAGATTTCTTCGCTTTTAATTTATAAAATAAGCCAATCACTGGGTTTAAAAATCGGGGATGCACGGCACAAAGTATAATTACCAAACTTAGTATTTTTAACCCTTGTAGCGTCAAGGTAGTGTTATTCGCTGCAAATTGATTGCCAAATAGGACAACAAAAATTAAAGCCGCCGCCGCCATAAGTAAGGGTTCTAGCAAAACGCTGAGGGTGGCTGCACCAGGCGCAACATTAGCATTTTTTGCCGCTACAATTCGCCCGTAATGATGCCATACATTACCCGGCAAATACTTGGCAAGGTTGGTTTTAAGATAAACCTGAATAAATTTTATAGATGGTAAAGGTTGTTTTAACTCTTGAAGAACCCAAGTCCAAATCCAACCAGCCCAGATATGCGCTAGTAAAGTGACCCCAGTAGCGATCGCCAAAATTGACCATCCTGCTTCATCAATGCGAATAGCTGTCACCTCTAACCAATGATTCTTTAAGGCATTACCTACAAAAACTAGTGTCGCCCCTAAAATTACCCAACGTAAAATTTTCTTTAGTTTAATAGTCATTTAACAACTAAGCCCAAAAATCGCTCTAATTCGCGCTCGTAAAATTTCCGACTGTTAGGCACAAGGTTATTGCTACCCAAAAATTCTAGTACCTTTCTAGGTAGTGGATGAAAACGACACGGGCAACTTTAGTTGCCGTGTTCATCCTGGAAAAATATAAGAATGCGATCGCTTCAAGATGACTACTTATGTCTTTTCAAATGCCATTGCCAAGCGTGGGTGACAATATCTTGAATATCCGGATATTGGGGTTGCCAGCCGAGAATTTTTCTGGCTTTTTCGCCGCTACCAATTAAACTGGGGGGATCACCGGGGCGGCGATCGCATTCTGCAACTGGGATATTTAATCCTGTCACCTGGGCGGCGGCGGCTATAACCTCTCGGACTGAAAAACCTTGACCATTACCTAAATTAAAAAATTCGCTATCTCCACCTTTTAATAAATATTCCAATCCCAAAATGTGGGCATCTGCCAAATCGCTGACGTGAATATAGTCCCGAATACAAGTCCCATCGGGGGTAGGGTAATCTGTGCCAAAAATTGAGATAGATTCGCGTTTACCTAAAGCTGTCAGCAGTACCAAAGGAATTAAATGGGTTTCGGGGTTGTGATCTTCACCTAATAACCCCTCAGGATGTGCGCCAGCCGCATTAAAATAACGAAAACGGACTGATTTTAAACCGTAAGCCCCATCAAAATCTGATAAAATCCGCTCTACCATTAATTTAGTAGCACCATAGGGATTGATGGGATTTTGGGGGTGGTTTTCGGGAATCGGTACAACATCCGGCACACCGTATGTGGCACAAGTGGAAGAAAAGACAAAATTCTTAATAGATGCCGCCAGCATCGCTTCTAAGAGAACCAGCGTTCCCAAAACGTTGTTACGGTAGTATTTAGCGGGGTCTGTCACTGATTCGCCAACATAAGCATAGGCAGAAAAGTGCATGACGGCAGCAAAATTATGGGTTTTGAATAAATCATCTAACAGGGCGCGATCGCTCGTATCGCCAACAATCAACTCGACCTGCAAAACCTTCTCCACCAAGTCACGATGCCCATAAACCAAGTTATCGAGTATTACCACGTCATAACCGGCTTGCTTGAGAGCTAAGACGGTATGTGAACCGATATACCCTGCTCCCCCCGTTACTAAAATGCTGGGCTTTCCAGGTGGCATAGCTTTTCCTTTTGAGTCACAACTACTCAATTAATTTAACTAATTCACTGGTGTATCAGATAACTAATCAGGAAAATTATAAATATTAGACGCAGTGTTAAAAAATTGCACTAAAATCACTACGACGGTAGTCTTTGGTGTGAGGGTTAGGATATTTTAAGTCAAATTACAGTTGACAATAAAATGAATCCACTTTATGAAACCTCTAGGCTCACCGCAAAAGGAGATTTGAGTGTAAATCTATGTTTGAACTTTTAAGCCGGGTACTGCTGTGGTTACTAATTGGTACTATCGCTTACACTGTGTTTCAGAAATTTTATCCTTCAGGAACTTTTGTTGGGCGATTAGTTTTTGTGATCTTGATGATTGTGATCGCCTTGTCATTTGTCAATCCTAATGAACCAGCTGTAGCATCTTTGTGGAGACTAGTATCATTTCCCCTGAAACCCTTGGGAGCTTCAGTTTTGATGCTAATTGTGGCAGCGCAGAAAATCAAGGGGGGTGGAATTGAGAAACCAGGAGGATATTTAATTGGTTGGTCACTGACAATTTTACTTTTATCCAGTACACCAGCGATCGCCTACTTTTTAATCAGAGCGCCCTTAGCCACCCAAGAGGCAATGATTCCCACCTATCAGCTACCATCATCTCAACCAGAAACACTTGTAGCCTTGGGGACACCAACCAACCCCACACAAGTTACAGATGTACTTGGGGATGCTATCTTGCCTAACACTGGAATCAATCGCACAACCTTAGCCTTCAACTACTGGGAAACCAAAATCCCCCCTTACCTGTTGCAGAATCCTCAACAAATTAGAGAACGAGGCTTGCGGCTAGAAGACTTTGTACCCAGTTCAGAAACATTGCAACTTACAACCCAAGTCTGGGAAAGTTATCTCACTCAGGTTTACACTTTCTTACGTGGTCGTCGGGCATAAAGTTAGAAATCAAAAGATACTTATCTCCTGTCACCTGTCCCCTGTCCCCTGTCCCCTGTCACCTGTCACCTGTCCCCTTCCATGCAACAATCTCGACGAATTGCTAAACTTGGTGCTTACCTACGTCCCCACTGGCGAGATGCCACGTTGGGTATTTTGGCTTTGTTGTCTGTCAATGGACTAGGTGTTTATATTCCTTGGTTGATTCGTGGTTGTGTTGACCAACTTGCCAATAATGTGATCTGGCAAGAAATACTACGTTATGTAGTTGTGATTATTTTACTCAGTGCTGCCATGTGGCTGATCCGCATGGCTTCGCGGCTGTGGATATTTGGTGTAGGACGGCAAGTAGAATTTGATCTCAAACAAAGGATTTTTGAGCATTTACTCAATCTAGAGCCTGCTTATTTTGCCACGAATACAATTGGCGACTTAATTAGTAGGGCTACCAGTGATGTAGATAATGTGCGACGGTTGTTAGGTTTTGCGGTGTTAAGTTTAGCCAATACGGTGTTTGCTTACGCCTTAACACTACCAGTCATGCTAGCCATTAACGTCAATCTCACCCTGGCGGCGATCGCAGTTTATCCTTTGATGTTTGTGTTAGTGCATTTATTTAGTAATCGCTTACGTCAGCAACAAGCTAAAGTCCAGGAAAATATCTCTGAGATCAGTGAGCTAATTCAAGAAGATATGAGTGGCATAGCTTTAATTAAAATCTATGCCCAGGAAAACAACGAACGTCGAGCTTTTGCCCAAAAAAACCACCAGCTATTGGGGGCTAACTTGGAACTGGCGAAAAGCCGCAATACCTTGTTTCCCCTAATCGGTGGTTTAGCTGGCTTGAGTTCACTCGTAATTATTTGGTTGGGGACAACGCAGATTTCGGCTGGAAACCTCGCTGTTGGTGACTTTTTAGCATTACTAATCTATGTTGAGCGTTTAGTATTCCCGACGGCATTATTGGGCTTCACTATTACCGCCTACCAACGGGGGGAAGTCAGTATAGACCGTTTGGAAGCGATACTCAGCGTTAAACCGAAAATTAGAGATACTAGCGATGCTGTGCATATGGCTGTAGCGGAAGTTAAAGGGGAATTAACCGCCAAAAATCTCAGTTTTACTTATCCTGGTGCGGCTAAACCAGCGTTAGATCATGTCAATTTTACAATTACCTCTGGAGAGACAGTAGCAATTGTCGGTGCGATCGGTTCAGGTAAGTCAACTTTAGCCAATGCCTTGCCTAGATTATTAGATATTGCACCAGGACAGTTATTTTTAGATGGGGTGGATATTACCCAAATAGCATTAGCAGATTTGCGTCATGCGATCGCCTACGTTCCTCAAGATAGCTTTTTATTCAGCACTACCATTAGAAATAACATCCGCTACGGCGACCCCAGCAGCGATCAACTATATGTTGAGTCGGTGGCTAAATCATCACAAATTCACCCAGAAATCATGAATTTCCCCCAGCAGTATGAAACCATAGTCGGGGAACGTGGCATTACTCTTTCTGGTGGGCAAAGACAACGTACCGCTTTAGCTAGAGCGATGCTAGTCAATGCACCCGTTTTAATCTTAGATGATGCTCTCTCTAGTGTGGATAATCAAACTGCTACCCAAATCCTCAATAATCTTGCTAGTGGTACTACACGCAAAACGGTAGTTTTTATCACACACCAGCTTTCTGCTGCTGCTGCTGCTGACCGTATTTTTGTCATGGATAAAGGCAAGATTGTGCAAGTAGGCAATCACTTAAAATTATTGCAACAGGAGGGTTTGTACAGAAAACTGTGGAGTCAGCATCAAGTAGAAGAATTACTACATTAAATGTTTTCTCTCTACGCATATCCTGATCCCATCGCAGAGATTAAAACTTATACAAAAGATATTGATATTAATTTTCTGCAATTCGACTTTCAAAAAATCTTATTGGATTATTATCGGTTTGAGTCACTTCAAAAAGTGAAATGCTCCCTATCCCCAATCCACAAATTTTTTCGTCTGGTCAATCAGTAATGCTTTTTGATAGTAGGCATTCTCCTCACTACAAGGCAGTATCACCTGAACCAGCGTTTTTTGTTGTGGTTGACTCTGGATTTTGAGTTTACCACCATGTAATTCAGCTAAACGTTTAACAATGGTTAACCCTAATCCTGAGCCTTGCTGCTCATAAAGTTTGCGTTCAAATTGCCTATAAGCTCCTAGTTCTGCAATTTGTGCAGCAGTCATTCCCCGTCCTTGATCTGTAAAAGATAAAACTAACATATTATTGATAGCTTTACTTTTTACTTGAATTAAAGTTCCTGCTGAAGAAAACTTCAAAGCATTATCAAATAATTCCTCTACAATTTTAGAAATTCTCTCTGAAGAAATTTTGATATAGCAGGGAGATAAATCTATCTGTAAATCCGCTTGTCTTCCTAATTTGGCAGCTTTTTCTGTAATGATATCAATTAATGCCAATGTAGGAAATTTTGTAGTTTTACTTTGGAAAACTTTTAATTGCTGTGGATCTGTGGCAATAATTTCTAATTCTGCATACAGTAAAAAATTTTGAATTAATCTAAACAAACGTTCACCAGAATAATAAATGGATTCTGCCATTTCCCGGATCGCGTGTGAGTCGAGATACTCACTTTCTTCCATCAGAATTTGTGAAAAACCTAAGATCCCGTTCAGAGGAGTTCGCATTTCATGGGGTAGCGATAGCGCAATGCTATTACGCAAATTATCTAGTTTCTTCTGAGTTTCCTGGTGAATAGTAGTTTGCTTGGCTAATCTACAAGCGATCGCAGCTAACAACTCAGCTCTCGTAAAAGGTTTGACAATATAATCATCTGCTCCCATTTCCATACCTTGCCGAAAGTCGGTTTTATCAGATTTAGCCGTGAGAAATATTAAAGGAATCATCGCTGTTGTGGGATTTTGACGCAATGCCTTTAATACTCCATAACCATCTAATTCTGGCATCATGACATCACAAAGAATCAAATCAGGCATTTCAGCTTGGGCTAATTGCACACCAATCTGTCCGTTTTCTGCTTCATGTAAGTTAAAGCCTTCATTCTCAAGTAATTCTAAAATATTTTGGCGTACATTTATATCATCTTCAATAACTAAAACTTTGGGCATATTTTTTTAAATAATATTTGCTTAAAATCGAAATTGGCTCTCCCAGACTAGATATGTTAAATTAACAACAGAAATACAAATTGAGTAAAATCCTTCTTCTAAAATTATTAAAGTTAGTTAAGCCATAAGCCCT
>NZ_CAWUDL010000139.1:0-7193 GCF_963920945.1 Anabaena sp. CCY 9402-a | reverse complement strand
TCACCTGTCACCTGTCACCTGTCACCTGTCACCTGTCACCTGTCCCCTGTCCCCTACCCTAACAGTTTTCGTAAGTTATCAAATTGTCTGGTCATTTCTGTAATTAATTGAACGAAATCAATACCGTTATTAATATCGGTTGGGCTGTTAGCCAAACTATTCATTGGTGTGTCTAGATAATACTCGAATGTAAAATCAGTTTTAGGACTCTGAGACGTTTGATTATTGGTCATTCCAGCAGTGGTATTTGAGCTATCAGTGACAGTGTTAATGTCTGGTAAAGATTTGATGCTAAAACTAGAAGCTTGAGGTAATGAGCTAGTGGTGGAGAAATCCCTAAAGAACTCATCGAGAAAAGGACTAAAGTCAAAATTAGAGTCTGATGTTGGTGTATTATTGCTAGTGTTATTATTACCTGCTGTGCTAGTAATAATTTCTCGGACTTGGCTTTCTGAGAGAGTCGGGTTAGCACTGAGCATGAGGGCGACTACCCCGGCAACATAAGGTGATGCCATTGATGTGCCACTATAACTCGCGTAATCATTGCCTGGAACAGTCGAATAAATACTCTGTCCTGGAGCAGTGACATAGGCAAGTTGATTGCTACCAGCGCGGTTAGAGAAGTCTGTTAGATTACCCTCTTTATTGACAGCCCCGACAGCAATTCCTGACTTGTCGGCATAGCGGGCGGGGTAGCCTGGAACAGAACCGCCTTCATTACCGGAGGCCATGACGACAATTACGCCTTTACTGCTGGCGTATTCAATGGCTGATTTGAGACTCTGGCTAGAAAAATCACCACCTAGACTGAGATTAATGATATTTGCACCATTATCTACAGCGTAGTAGATGCCATTAGCGATCGCACTATAAGAACCAGTTCCAGAACTATTCAAAACTTTCACAGGCATAATTTTGGCATTGTAAGCAACACCAGTTACGCCATAGCCATTGTTCTCACCTGCGATAATGCCAGAAACATGAGTACCGTGTCCGTTATCGTCTAAGGTGTTGTTGTTTTTGCCATTAAAGTTCCAGCCATGAACATCATCTATATAGCCGTTGCCATCATCATCTATGCCATTACCAGGAATTTCTTTAGTATTAGTCCAAATATTATTTTTTAAATCGTTGTGATTGTAGTCCACACCAGTATCTATGACTGCAACTACAACGCCATTACCTGTATATCCATTTTCCCACACCGCAGGGGCTTTGATCATATCTAGTCCCCAATTATTACCCCCAAGCTTAGGCACATCATTATAGGGATTCTGTCCAGCAGCTTGCGATACTGATTTTGAGGCATCGATTAAACCATAGCCATTATTAGAATTATATTGACTAGTAGCAGTAGCATCTGTTTCTGGGGTAGAGCTACTACGACCATTCAGTTGAGAGCTATAGTAATTTTGAGTATTAAAAGTATCAGATGAGGAGAAATAAGTAACATTTTGCCCGTCAAAAGAATTTGATTTGCGACTGATATCATAATTGGGCATAGGTAGTTTCTCCTCAAATAACATAACTGTTTTTTGGCAGCATTAATTGTTAAAACCTGGAATGTCAGATTTTAATGAATAAATTTGCCCTCCTAGCCCATAATTACTATGAAACCAATAAGTAAAATGACGTTGGTTTTACAAAATTCTATTCAACAATTTTTAATGATTTATTGAGTATTTGTTTCAAATGGTGAAAAAGATAATTATTTATCAGGACTTACGCAAAAACTCTCTCAAACCCTTATTTCTCTGTGTTCTCTGCGTCTCTGTGGTTTGTTATTCCGTAATTTGTGCGTAAGTCCTATTTATGTGCGATCGTTGATAATTGCTGATCAATAGCGATGTCTCAGACGGGTTAAGACTACACCCTCAGCACATCATCATTCCACCTCAAAACAAGAACTGAGGCAAAACCCTATCAGACTTATTACCTGGCTGGAAGCAGTATCAGAATTATGTCCATATGAGTTTAATTAAGACATTAAGTAGAAAACAGGAGATAAACTCTATTTTTTCAGGAGCAAGAGTATTCTTATTAGCAAATATACGTAAATATAGCTTGAGAAAGAAAGTTTTTTGACTGGAGTGATAGATCGCAGATCGCAACAGGGTAAGTTCGTTTTAGAACAGAGCGATCGCCCTCTACTTACCCCAAACTTCAGGAGAAACCCATGCTCAAGCCAGAATTGCAAGCTAAATTCCTCAACCACCTCAGCAACCGTAAGAAGAAAGAAGACGAAGGTTTTACCTTAATTGAATTGCTAGTTGTAGTAATTATTATCGGTGTACTTGCTGCGATCGCGCTACCTTCACTACTCGGTCAGGTAAACAAAGCAAAACAGTCAGAAGCGAGAAACTACGTAGGTACAGTTAACCGTTCTCAACAAGCTTACTACCTAGAATACCAAAAGTTTGCTACAGGCTTATCTGAATTACAAGTAGGTATCAAGACTCAATCTGAGAATTACCAATACAACATTACTGGTGATGGCAGTGGTAACGCTCAATTTAAAGGACTAGCTATTAAGCCTGCGTTGAAATCTTACTATGGATTAGTAGGTACAACTGTAGGTGATAGTGCTACCTCTGAAGCATTAACTTTGGCAATAGCTTGTGAGTCAGCAGGACCTTCTACAGTCGTGGATAACGTCGGTGCATTTAGTACAGGATGTGACGCCTCCTACGTTTCTTTGTCTAGATAAGAAAGTGTAAAGAATTCACTGCTCATTATTTCATTAATTCCACATATTTTGTTCTGTTGGGTAGTGTTTTAAACATTACCCAATTTCTGTAATTTTCTCGCTGTAGTTTAAGGACTTTTTGATAATTGCTATGCCTTCATTAACTGCTCCAATTCAGCACAGTCAGCACGCAGAAAAGTATTTTCTTACAGGTAATTATATCCAAGCTGCAAGTATCTACGAAGAAGCAATTGCCATAGAACCTGATGTTAAATCTCACTATTGGTATTTAGGATTAATATTACTGTTGCAAGGGCAAGAGGTAGAAGCCCAGACAACTTGGTTTATGGCTATCATGGAAGTCGATACCGAACAAGTCGAAACCTGTCATGCAGAATTAATTAAGATTTTGCAAACAGAGGCTGAACGCCGAGAAGAATCAAAAGAATATTTAGTAGCTGAAAAGATTTGCAATAACATCAAGGAAATTTTTCCTCAAGATATTCATAATCTCTTAAATTTGATTAAATTGGCTATCAAGTTAGAAACCTATAGTGGGCAAAATTTAGAAGAACTAGGACTAACTAAAATTCTCCAATCTCAACCTGAAGCAAATGTCAATTTAGAACTATTAATGGATGTTCTAGACTTGATTTTAGATTACGCACCTTTACACCCATCAACTCTAGATTTTTTAGAGGCTTGTTTACCATGTTGCCAAAATAATCATCAAATTTTATTGATGGTCATACTACCAGCAGCCTTAGAAATAGCTTACTCAAAAAGGCTACCAAAAATAGCTGTAAGATTGTGCGAAATATATTTAAAATTAAGTCCTAATAATACAGAAGTTATAGGACAATTAGCGGCATTTTATCAGAATGCTGGGCAATTTGATCAAGGTATAGAAACTGCTAAATTATATTATTCATTGGTAGAAAATTTACCAGATAAAGTTTTCGCAAATCGCCAACTTTTGCGGGGATTAATGACCGCAGGTGGTCATTGGGAAGAATCTTGTTTAGTACATCAAAAACAAGAAGAGTTAGTAGAGTCACTAATTAAAGCCCAACCGAAAGAACTAGATTCAGTTAGAATAGCCAGATTATTTAATGCCAATTTTTTTACTCCATATATTGAAGATAATCCAAAGAAAAACAAACATATCCAAAACCAATTATTACAGCTTTGTGAGGCAAATGTAGAAAATTATGCTAAAGAAAAAGTAGAGAAATATTTTCATGGTCATATAGAAAGGAAAAAACAAAATCTTATAGATAGAAAACTTAAGATAGGATACTTATCTTATTGTCTTAGAAGTCACTCTGTAGGTTGGTTAGCGCGATGGTTATTTCAGTATCATGACCGGGACAAATTTGAAATTTCTGCTTATTTTATTAATACTAATCCAGATTGTGATCCTCTACATGAATGGTATCTTAGTAAACTAGACAAAGCATATAAATCAAATTATACTTCAGAGATTGCTGAAGAAATATACCAAGATGAAATCGATATTTTGATAGATTTGGATAGTATTACTTTAGATATTAGCTGTGAAATCGTATCTTTAAAACCTGCACCAGTTCAAGTTACTTGGTTAGGTTTCGACGCTTCTGGTAGCCCATCAATAGATTATTTTATTGCTGATCCCTATGTATTACCAGAATCAGCCCAGGAATATTATAGTGAAAAAATTTGGCGTTTACCTCAAACCTACATAGGTATAGATGGTTTTGAGGTTAGTGTACCTACGATAACTCGTGAACAATTAGATATTCCTAATGATGGAATTGTGTATCTCTGCGCCCAAAGAGGCTTTAAGCGAAATCCAGATATTGCAAGACTGCAATTGAGAATTATTAAAGAAGTTCCCAATAGCTACTTTTTGATTAAAGGGATATCTGATGAAGAATCTATTAAAGTATTCTTTGATGAACTTGCAGAAGAAGAAGGAGTAGATACATCTAAACTGCGCTTTCTTCCAGGTGTTATTGCAGAATCAGTTCACAGAGCTAATTTAGGCATTGCTGATATTGTTTTAGATACCTATCCCTACAATGGTGCTACAACAACCCTAGAAACTCTGTGGATGTGTATCCCTATGGTGACGCGAGTAGGTGAGCAATTTGCCGCCCGTAACAGCTACACCATGATGATGAATGCTGGAATTACAGAAGGTATCGCTTGGACTGATGAAGAATATGTAGAGTGGGGTGTGCGTTTGGGTAAGGATGAAACTTTACGACAACAAATTGCTTGGAAGTTGAAACAGTCGAGAAAAACAGCACCACTATGGAACGGTAAGCAGTTTACCCGTGAAATGGAAAATGCTTACACCCAAATGTGGCAGAGGTATATTAGTTCGTAGTGAGGGCTTCAGCCCTCAAAATTAGACATGACTAAGGGCTGAAGCCCTTACTACAAACTTTTATAACCAAGTATCAACTTGATCATTGAAGATAGAGTTGATACTCTTTTTTGTAAGATATTATTTCATCATCAGTTGACAGCATTGGGACAGTTTATCAACTATAGAGGCGCACTGAGACGACGACAGCCAGAGCGTGTTTTATATTTAGCAGTACCTTTGACAACCTATAAAACATTTTTTCAACTTGATTTCCCTCAAGAAACGATTGAAGAGAATCAAATCAAAATGATTATTTATAATGCAGAAAAAGAGGTAATTGTCAAATGGAAAAAATAACCAATTATCGCCAGATTGTACAACAAATATTCCAGGAGTATAGTCAGCAAAAACCCGCTAGCGAGAATATAGAAGTTGAAAATATTTCTGATACAGAACGGGATCATTACCAAATAGTTCATGTTGGCTGGGAGGGACAGGATTGGGTACATAGTTGTATCATCCATATCGATATCAAGGGAGGTAAAATTTGGCTTCAGTGGAATGGTACAGAGGATGATATTGCAGCCAATTTAGTTAGGATGGGAGTACCTAAAGAAGATATTGTGTTAGGTTTTCAGTCTCCTTTTATGAGGAAATTTACAGAATATGCAGTTGGTTAACTCCAGATAATTTGCAAGTCTAAAGTAAAATCAATTAATATATCTTCTCCAGATAAGTTGGTAGGAGATTCTAATACTTCTTTTGGTTGCCCTTGACGATAAATTTCTACACGGCGTGTTTTTCTGTCTATCAACCAACCCAGTTTTACTCCCGCATTCATATATTCTTGCATTTTAGCTTGTGTTTCACTCAAGCTATCGGATGGAGACATCAACTCTAAAACAAAATCAGGCGAAATGGGAGGAAATTTTTCTCGTTGTTCTAATGAAAGTGCATTCCATCGGCTAATTTCTATCCAAGAAACATCAGGAGAACGGTTTGCACCATTGGGGAGTCGAAAACAAGTAGAAGAGTCAAAAACTTCACCTAGTTGTGTTTGCTCATTCCACAAAACAAATCTTGTTGTAAGTTTAGCGTTACTTTTTCCAGTTTCTCCCCCGGTAGGTGGCATAACTATCAATTCTCCGTTAGGATTGCGCTCAAACTTAATATCGGGATTATCTCGACATAGCTGATAAAATTGGTCTTCGCTGAGTCTAACTACGTTGTTCAAGTTAATAGTAATAGTAGCCACGGCGATATTTATAAGATATGGGTATAGTATTGAGATATAGAAGCCCTAGAATTGATCTTAGTTGATCAATACAGACATGGAAACAATGAAGTTGCGATCGCATATTGGAGACGATGGTATATTGCAAATCCATACTCCCACTGACTTTAAAGATACATCTGTTGAGGTAGTGCTAGTTGTACAGCCTTTACCAGATACTTCCATTCCAACACCAGAACAACAACAATATAACGCTTGGGGAAAACCAACGACGAAAACATCCATCAATAATGCAATTGCGAGAATGCAACAACTACGGCGAGATGTAGCGTTGGAAAAAGCTGCAATCCTCTCCATGATAGAAGAGGGGCGAAGATTTTAATGCAGTTTGTTTTGGATTGTTCTGTAGCAATTAGCTGGTGTTTGGTAGATGAAGATAACGATTACGCTAATGCGATACTGGTAATGATGCCGAATGCTGAAGCATTTGTACCAGGGATTTGGTCACTGGAAATTGTTAATGTCCTACTGGTAGCCGAACGGCGTAACCGGATGACTAAGGAACAATCTGAGGAAGCGATTACATTGTTACAGTCATTATTAATAAAAGTTGATTCGTCTGCCAATACAAATGTATTTGGTGCAATCTTAGACCTAGGGCGACAAGAAGGTTTAGCAGCTTATGACACAGCTTATTTAGAATTGGCATTGCGATTAGGATTACCCTTAGCAACACTTGATGCTCGATTAGCAGAGGCGGCTACAAGGTGTGGAGTGGAGCTAGTCGTTGTTGATGAGGTATGACAGCCCTAGCAGTAATTTTAATGTGAGTTCGATGACCTCTCCCCAACCCCTCTCCGATGCGGAGCTACGGTGTACACACAAGTCCAAGTAAAGTAATAACAGAAGGAGTTGAGGGA
>NZ_CAWUDL010000138.1:0-7379 GCF_963920945.1 Anabaena sp. CCY 9402-a | reverse complement strand
TTGGCGAATTCCACCTTGATTATCGCTCCTTAATATTTAGATGCGTTCGCCCTGGAACATATACTCAATACCATCCAAGAAAAAATGAAAAAAAACAACAATCATAAAGAATCCAGACTCTCTCAATTGAGTCCAGAGTCCAAGCTTCTCTCAGCAGAATTAACAGTAGTAGTAGGAGGAGTGAGAAGGGGAGAGGGTGGAGGTGATGTAGCAATGGAAGAACTAAGTTTGAGCTGTGAAGAACTACATTAAGGGAGAAGAACGGTGATGTATTTCCTTAGTGAATTATCCTCATAAGATCAACAAAATGAAAAACAACAAACAAAAACTAACACATCCACAACAGCTAAACCTCAAGAAGGTGTTACAGTTTCAGCTACTCTATTTGGAATAGTCATAATTATCCAGTAAATTTAGAATAGTGTTTTCAACATTTCGGGATCAAAATTGTTTATCAAACTTAACAAGAAGCCGTCACTTTTTTTGAGAAATATAACGGCACTTACACAATTACCTTGATTTTTTCTACAATAACAGAGACATTTATATTCGTTAGTAAGGTAAGAGCAATGAAAAATAAACAACAGATCAAAACCAACAAATCTAAAGAAGACCAGGCGAGTCAATTACCAAAACTTCAACAACTCAATTTTTCTCAGCTTGATGACGTAACTGGTGGTCTTGTTCTTCTGTTTGCGAATCCGTTTGCTTAACTGAATATCACCCTTCGGAACGAACCAACCTCTCATACACTCCCCCTTCTTGCCACAATTCTTCGTGAGTACCTCTCTGTACCACCTTCCCCTGTTCTAAAACAATAATCTCATCACAATCCCGAATCGTACTCAAGCGGTGCGCTACCAGAATACAACTACAGTTGCGTTGATGCAGATTTTCTACAATAATTTGCTCTGTCTGGGTATCTAAAGCAGAAGTCGCCTCATCCATCACTAAAATTGCCGGATTCTTCACTAAAGCACGGGCAATTTCCAAGCGTTGTCGCTGTCCTCCACTGAAGTTTACACCACCTTCTAGCAGTTGACCATCATACCCTCCCGGAATTTGTGCGATCGCTTCGTGAATTACTGCATCTTGACAAGCTTTGACAAGTTGCTCATCTGACACAGTGTCATCCCATAAAGTTAGATTATCCCTGACTGTACCTCCAAACAGAAAAATATCTTGTTCCACCAGTGATAAGGAACTCGCCAACCTTTCTCGTGGAATCTCGCTTCTGGGAGTTCCATCGAAGAGAATCTCGCCCTCCCAAGGTTGATAAAGTCCACAGATCAATTTAGCTAGGGTAGATTTGCCCGAACCACTCGCACCTACTAAAGCTACTCTTTGTCCTGGTTGCAAAGATAAACTGAAATGTTCAATCAACGGCGGATCAACATGGGAGTAACCAAAGGTGACATTCCGTAATTCCACATAGCCTTGCAATTTTGAATGTAAGATTTTAGATGGGTGATTTACGATAACTTCCGACTTTTCCACCTCTGGATCAAGCGAATTGCCTAAGACATCATCTAAACGATTCAAATCCCCTTCTAATTCCTGGAGGGTACTACCGAAATCTACTAAGGTATTCACCGGCTGCTGAAAACTCAGCATCAAACTTTGAAATGCTACTAACATCCCGATGCTGAGGTTGCCATCCATGACTCGCCAACCCCCAACTACTAAGATAAACATAGAGGTTAAAGAGTTGAGTAATATTGGCAAAACTCCTAATATTTGGTTGGTAACTGCCAACTCCTGCTGGGCGTTGATGGCTTTGGCATAATAACCAGACCATCGAGAAAAGAAATCCGACTCTAACGCCGATGCTTTCAATGTTTCTATACTCTGAAGTGCGGCAATACTCACTCCATCGGCTTTCCCCCAATCTTGCACCAAGCGCATATTAGCATCTACCCGTTGTCGTGCTACCCACTGCAACGTTAATCCATTGATAGCAGCAAAACAGATGCCAATTAACGTCAGTAACCAGTCATAAGCGAACATCACTAAGGCATAAAATAACACCATCACCACATCAATGACAGTAGTTGCCAATTGACCAGAAAGCACCTGAGCCACTTTATTATTTAAACTGGCGCGATTGCTGATTTCTCCTGCATATCTTTGGGCATAAAATCTGACAGGCAATCTGAGAATATGCCATAGGAAGCGAGTAGACGTTGCTGTAGCCAGCTTAATCCTCAGCTTTCGCAAATAACGCAGTCGCAACAGGGTGAGTAACCCTTGAAATACCGTAGTGAGAATCATCCCTAAAATTAGAGGACGCAACCATTCGGTACGATTTTCCACCAAAACCTGATCCACAAACACCTGACTGAAGACCGGAATCGCTAAACCAGGCAGTACCAGCAGAAATCCAGCTAAAACACAGTAGAGAATTGCAGCAAATGAACCCTGTAATCGGTCGATTAAGCCTGAGATAACATTGGGTTTGCGACCCCCTGCGGAAAAATCTTCTCCCGGTTCTATTACCAGCACAACCCCAGTAAACCCCTCGTCAAATTCCTCCCAAGAAATTTTGCGGAGGCCAGTAGCCGGATCATTGAGGAATACCCAATGTTTACTCCAACCTTCCACCACCAGAAAGTGATTGAAATTCCAAAAGACAATATAGGGAGGATATAATTTTTGCAGTTGTTCTAATTGTTCGGCCTTAAAGCCATCGGCTTCCATTCCGTAACGTCTAGCAGCCAGGATCAGATTGGAGGCTTTGCTACCGTCACGAGAAACGCCACACTCAATGCGGAGTTCGGCTAAGGGGACAATACGATCATAATAAGCCAGAATAATAGCTAGGGAAGCCGCACCACATTCGACAGCTTCCATTTGAATTACAGTAGGGGTTCTAACACGCACTTTTAGGCGGTATCATAATTAAGTTCAACCTATCGTATCAGAAAACTTCTTGTCTCTGGCAAAGAAATAAATTGCCCAAATAGCCATTGCTCGTAAATATGTACTAGCGCGAAAAGTCCCGGCGGGTGTAATAGCTTCCGGTGTACGGAATTGTAACCCATTGCTATAAATTTGCCGCACTACGGCTTGGGTTAATCTTAATGCTTCATCTTTCATCCCCATCTGTAAGAGAAAGGCTGCTAACCCAAAGTTAATTCCTGTCCAGACTTCTAGGGGATGGGTAGCTTTGGGGTTTTCTGGTGAACCATCGGGACGGACACCATTGGCAGCACCGAATTGACCATTGTAGAATTTGAGGAAGCAGGCATCATACACAGTTCTTAAGGCAGAAATGGCGCGATCGCTTGGTACAATATTCGGTAACTTGAGTAAACCAGCGTAGAATTGTCCACACAATTGATCTGCCATCACTACATCTGAACCGCTTTCACTGTCTAGTCGGTAATATTGACCGTTCCAGAGTTTTTCTTGATAGATAGGTAAGGATTTTGCTAACCAAGTCTCATAGGTAGATTTTTGGTTGAGTAATTCTGGCTGATTTTTGATTAAAATATCGCTAATGGCGATCGCTGCTTCTAAGGCTGCCATCCATAAACCACCACAATACGCGCTTACTCCTTGCAGTCGCCAATCATCAAAAGTTTGATCAGGTGCGCCGGAGTTTTCAGGAATGCCATCTCCATCTAAATCAAAGGTTTTGACATAATCTAAAGTCTGGACAATTGCATCCCAACAATCTCTCAAGAACTCCACATCATTCGCACCAGTTAACAGATAATCCCGGTAAACCAGTAAGACAAAATCACAGCCTAAATCTTTCCACAAATTACAGTCTTGATAACTGGTGTAGTTGGTTTTCTCCCAAACGTGTTCATTGGGTGCGCCTAAATCATGGGGTGTTGCACCTATAGATTTACGCACAGCTAGGGGACTTTCTGCGCCGATGGTGTAGTAATAACCAATCACACGGGGGGTATCATCACCTTGGGGAATTGCCCGCGCAAAGGCACGCATTACCGATTTTTCCAGTTCTGGGAACAGTAACAACAGTCCGAAAGAACCGTATAACCTGACATCTAAACTTTCATACCAACGGTAATCTAAACACTCTAGTACAGCAAACTGACCAATAGGATCGTTTTTGGTGGCTGCACTCCAGAGTGTACCCCCACTGGTAAGGTCGTAAAGCTCATTAAATAGAGCCATTTTAAACCAATTGGGCAAGTCTTCCCGGTCGAGAATAGGTTGTTGCCAAGCTTGTATTTTTTCCTGCCAAGTTGGATACTGTTCTAAAGCAGTAGTGGCGATCGCCCAAGCATTGTTCCCATTAGTACCAAAAAAGTCTGTATATCTGCGGTCATAATTCACTCCCGCCGCAAATTCTGTAACTGGGAAATCCCAAGCTAGAACAAAGGGTATTTCTAGACTTTCTCCTGGTTGGAGAGTCAAACGGACTGCGATCGCTGCCCCGATTTGTTCATTTTCTCTGGCTGGGGTAGTATCTATATAATCAGGTAATGAACCATCCAAACCAAAGCTTTGCCATATCTCATCCCCCTTACCATCGGGATGCCAACGGGTATGATGAAAAACTTCTACTTGGGGATGTTTTTTCGTCGCAATACACCAACTCCCCTCACCTTCCTGTAGAGGTTCTGTAATACCCTCCCGTCCTAAAAAGCAACCCAACGCTTGGGGATTTTCCACTAAATAATTGTAATTACCCTGACTCTCACCCAAACGCGGCTGATACTCATAAACTGGACTACCATCATCCCGCATCTTCACCTCTGGAGATTTAAGAGCATTAGTAAACCAGCCCGTCATATTCTGCCAAGTGAGCATAATACTGAGAGTGATAGGTGCATTTGTGGGATTATGAGCCTGCCAAACAAACACCGCCACAGGGTAACTAGTTTCTTGGTAATTATCAGCCCAGATAGGGGAAAACTGCTCACAGGTTAGCTGTGTTTGCAAGACATTTTCATACACAAACCAGCTACGGGGATACAGCGCGTGATATGTACCAGTCTCCTGTGTAGCGGTAGAGGCTGGATACCATTGCACAGATTGCAGACTTCCATCTTCAGGTGCTGTTGTCGCCAAAGCATAAGCTTGGGAGGATGTGCCATGAGATTCAAACACACTAAATTGACAAGCAGGGATATTTTGGAACAGATGCTCACCGCCGTCAATATGCCAGAGGTTAAAATCTCCCCGCGAAGAACGCCCGATGCAGCCAGCACCAAAGCCGCCCAAGGGCATCCCATGCCAAGCTCCATCATCAATATTACTAGCATAGCGAACGGTATAAGGCTTATCCCAGCCTAAACCGATAGGACGATTCCAAGTACAAGCAGGAATTTGCGGGGAGAATTGAGTGGTCATTACCTAGTGTCACAGTGCAGTTATGCTAAGGAAGCTTAACGCGATGTGTCAATTTTCTCAAGTAGAGACTTGGCAATACAACTCAACTTAGAGCTATGGTGTTAATTTGTCAATTTTTTACAGCAATCCCCACTGCTTCAGATACATTATTAACTTCATTGCCATTTAAATCATGATTTCGTTGTTTAAACTCATCCAATAAACTGAAGAACTTTTCAAAACCAGCCTTCTCATCGTGACAGTAAAGCATAATCATCTTCGACCAAGAACTTACCGTTTTTATTCCTAATTTTTTCTGTAACCAAGGTTGAAACTCTCCATAAAAATCTTCTTCCTCTTGAGTATTTTCAATTCCCAGTTCACTGCGAGAACATTCATAACCAACCAAAAACATAAATAAGTCGCTCACAGAAGGACGGCCAATATACATACCTGGTTTAGCTTTAATTTTTGATAAAATTTCATACACTCCGCTCATAATATTTTCTCCTTTAGAAGTTATCTAAACTCTTCTAAATATAATTCACCACTGCGGCAGGAAAAATCATTTATCCACTCATCACGGGGTAATCCTTGACGTGAAAGGTTATCAAAAACTAGCCCTAAAACTTCTAGACCATAATAAATGCCATTATCAGTAATTGATTCACTATCACCGTAACGATTGCTAATTATAAAGAAATCATTTCGCTTTTTAGTTCTGACCTTGAGAATTTTTGTCTCAATTCCATTAGCATCACTCCATGACTTTAATGCTATGGCACATTTGTCACATTCCAGATTGTTAAATTGAGAGGAAATATTGCCGAATGCCTGATAAATTTCTTCAGTAAGAAATTCACAATTACTTGAAGTTATCTTTATACTAGCTTCAAACACAAACCATAGTTTTAAGAAATAACCTAATTAAGCTGATTTGAGTGATTATTTGACTAGTTTTTATTTTCTCAATAAAGAATAGAAACAAGCAACATTATTTTACCTATTCAACACTATAATCATACAAATATTTCATGAAGATTATATGTAAATACGTTGATTTGCGGTCAAGATAGTCATATATTTACTACACGCTGTTCTTTCAGTTTTTGGTGAATTATGAAACATACTTCAGTTTTTTCTGCTTTGTTAGTAGCAGCAAGTTTTTCTGCTGCTAATCCATCTCTGGCTCAAAATGCTGGCGGCGATAATAGCACTACTCCTGTTATCCCTGTTATCTGTTCATCAGGTTTTATCGTATCTTCTTACAGTTCTTGTTCCGGTGCGCTTAGTGGGAATAATGTGGGCAGTGAGATCGACAGGGACGGTGTTGTCATAAGTCCTGATTTACTAGCAAGACTTAACTCTGGTGACAAGTCACTGTTGGCACCACAATACACAAAAGATAGTACAATAGCACTACAACCAGGTAATAATGGTTTTTTTGACTTTACCCAATATCAATGGAGTCTCACCTATTCCGACAACAACAATGGCCCAAAACCAATAACAGTGACTAACCCTGGCTTAAACAGTGGGACATGGAGTATTGCAGATCAGCTTACATCTGCGTTCGCCGTTGCTGTGAAAGGTGGTAACAGCTACAGTGTTTATTTCTTTGATAATTTTGCTAGTGCTGTTTCCAGTGGTGAATGGGATACATTGGGACTTAATAAAATAGATGGTAATACTCCTGGTCATTCCCATATCGACATCTATACCACCCCGGCTCAACCAATTCCCGAACCCATCACTATGTTTGGTATTGGTGTAGGTCTTGTAGGTGGCGGCGTGTTGAAGCAGAAGTACGGCAAAAAGGCTAACAAAGAAAAAGTTACAGCTTAATCAAAAGACTGGTAACTCTGTTTCAGCCAAATTAAAGCTAGGTTCTTGTAACTGTGTGTAATTTGTCAAATAGATATCTTAATTTTTAAGAAAATTCCAATTTGACATAAACCACTAGTATAAAAATTTGAGTGTGTTATCTATTTTTTCTTGAATTTCCCATAATCATAAAAACTGGAGTTTAGACTAAGCAATGCAAGATAACACAGCAGGGCTGAGTGAATCGG
>NZ_CAWUDL010000137.1:0-7724 GCF_963920945.1 Anabaena sp. CCY 9402-a | reverse complement strand
TCCGATTCACTCAGCCCTGCTGTGTTATCTTGCATTGCTTAGTCTAAACTCCAGTAGTTAGGTTCTATCGCACTGACGCACCCTACCCAACCAACAATTGCGGATAATTTATTTTTTGGTGTTCCCTTAATTTGTCATGGGCTGATCTACAAGACACGGAGTTATGCTTGCAGTATTAGGTAAACCTATGAAATTTGCCTTTCGCGAAACCGTACTAGCGTTCTAAACTAAATATTGTTCCTACTGCCAACCTGCACTAATTCAGAGAAACTGTCCATGCAACTCCTGAAAACAACCGACAAAGACTTTACTCCCCAATTTAAAGCCCTTGTAAATAACCGCCGGGAAGCTACGGTTGATGTTAGCGGTACAGTACACGATATCCTAGCTGATGTAAAAGTGCGCGGTGATGCCGCAGTTAAGGATTACACGAGTCGGTTTGACCATTTCAGCCCTCATTCTCTGCGGTTGAGTGAAACTTTCATGGCTGAACAAGCTGCCAAATGTCCGGCTGAAGTCAAAGCTGCATTAGAATTAGCTGCTGAACGTATAGGTTCTTTCCACGAAAGGCAATTACCCCAAGACATTGGTTACACCGATACCGTAGGGGTAAAACTCGGTTTAAATTGGGTTTCTCTGTCACAAGTCGGTATTTACGTTCCTGGAGGACGCGCTAGTTATCCCAGTTCTGTATTGATGAATGCACTACCTGCCAAAATCGCCGGTGTAGAACGCATTGTAATGACTGTACCCATGCCTCGCGGGGAAATAAATCCCGCAGTATTGGCAGCTGCCCAAGTTGCTGGCGTGACAGAAATATATAGTATCGGTGGGGCGCAAGCAATAGCAGCCCTCGCCTATGGTACAGACAGCATTACCCCTGTAGATAAGATTGTCGGCCCTGGTAATGCCTATGTGGCTGAAGCCAAGCGTCAGGTATTTGGGACTGTGGGTATAGACAGCATCGCCGGGCCTTCTGAAATTTTGGTTGTAGCCGACGACAAAAATAACCCCGAATGGATAGCCTGGGATTTACTCTCACAAGCAGAACACGACCCCAGCGCGCAGTCAATTTTAATTACCGACTCTGAAACTTTTGCCCAACAAGTTATAGCCGCAGTTGAGCAAGTTATTCCCCAGTTATCTACAAAAGAAGCAGCTAGCACCAGTTGGGAAAAGCATGGTGCAGTCATTATTGTGAACGATTTGGCAGACAGCATCTCTTTATTAAATCAACTAGCTCCCGAACACGTAGAATTGTGCGTAGACAATCCCCAATTACTAGCTAGTCAAATTAAGTGCGCTGGTAGTTTGTTTTTGGGACGCTACACCCCAGAAGCGATTGGTGATTATTTAGGCGGCCCCAATCATGTCTTACCTACATCCCGTTCCGCCCGTTTTGCCTCTGGTTTAAGCGTCTACGATTTTGTCAAACGCATTACCTATTTAGAATGTAATCAAGCAGCATTGCAAAAAGTTGGTCAAGCAGCAGTTACTTTAGCAGAAGCCGAAGGTTTGCCCGCCCATGCCGGTAGTGTGGCAATACGACTGCAATCAGGTTATTAAAAGCTGAGAACCCCAGTTTATAGCATAAACCGGGGTTCTCAAATTTCAAAGTTATCATAAGTAAAACAAAATGGCCATAAATTAAAGTCAAAATCACCTTAATTTATCAATTAATAATTACTGTCTCACGTTACTCGTTTGAGTTTTGAGATAGTGAAATCCACAAGTAAATGCTAGACAGATAGGCTACAGCTATAATGCATATCTTTGATATAAATTCAAAATCATTCATAACCTTAAATGATATTTCTAGTGGGTGAGGAGTTGACAAGTTAAATGGCTAAGGTTGAAATTGTGCATTCCTATACTGGGATGCAGCAATAACAAACTTTCATCCAAATTTTTGGATGATGTGAAGATAATTAGATCACTAAATTGATGAATTTTCTCTGGTGGGATTAATTTATGTGTAACTAACCCCAAAGGATATATGTCATCAATTTACATGACAAATAGATGTAGCTATAGCATGGATTTCGGGAAGTAATTCCCACCAGCTAGATCATCAAATTAAAGACAGCATAGGAAAATGTACCTGTAAGTAGCTGTAAGCTCCAGAAAATTAAATAAAAATTCTGGTTACTATTAGCCAATCAGGGAATAGCCCATTCCGACTTATTTATTGATCAACATTCCTCAACTCTGTTGAGGTAGATGGCTACGAAACAGTGATGAATTACACTAGCCTATTAATGACTAACTTTTCACCAGAGTTTCTCTAAGCTACTAACCCTCAATTGCTGTATGTAACTAGTTAAACAAAATTAATCGTTGATCGCTCTGGACTAATTATTGGTAAGAGCTAAAGCCCCTTACTACAAGCTTGCGTTTAATTTAGTTTTTCTACTGCATCAGCAACGTTAACTAGGCAGTTAGCATTAGTTAGCCCAATGTATGACTGCTATCGCTATGTTTTGAACTACCGTTCTTCTATATTAAACCAAACTAGCAAAACTCAACAAAAAATATCATGGAAAAATCAAGTAGTAATTATACTTAACAGAATATGATTGATCATCTAGAATTTCGCTGAAAAATTGATTTGTTAGGCAAAAAAGTGGGAGTACGACTATTTTTATTGGTATTTACGACAAACCAATGTAAAGAAATATATGACTCATAGCTAGCAACTCATGCCAAATATCTGAGAAAAATATTTCACCTGCTAGAGAATAAAGCCATTCGGGTATGGTAGTAATGATTTGCTATGACCGTACAAATACCAATCTGGAATAATCCAAGGTTTTGTGTACGATCGCTGGTTCAACCTTTTTGTAATTCCTTGAGCGAAAGGTAGTGATTATGAGCAACTATGAGCAGATTTTTGAAGCAAAAAACACCACAGAAGAATCCCTAAGTCCACAAGAAGCCGTAGCGGCGATCGCGCTGGTGAGTGCGATCGCTGATTCTTCACTGGAAGAAGTCGATTCTGAAGGGTTAGCAGGTATTCTCTGGGAGTTTGAGGTGTTCGCCGAATTTTCAGAAGATGAAATCGTGGAAATCGTTGATGAACTCATGGCGATCGCCGAAGAGGAGGGAGTCGGCCCCTTATTTAACACAGCAACTCAGTCCTTACCTGAAGAAATGGTTTGGGATGGCTTCGCGGCTGGAGTCGTTATTCTTTTAGACGAAGAAGAACTCATAGTTCCCACAGATAAACAGCCTTACCTGAAAAAACTTCAGGAAGCTTTGAAACTAAAGGATGAAGAAGCACAAGAAATTATTCAAGAGGTAATTGCGGCTTTCCAAGAACCAGACGATGATGAATTTCTAGATGACGAAGATGACACAGTAGTTGTGGGAGACTCTAATTAAAAAATTTACCTCGTAAGTATTTTTGCTTGTTGATTGCTGAGTGCTGAGTAAATTAGAAAGTATAGGCTTACGCCCCGTTACGCTAACAGCACTTTTCACTCAGCCTTCTTCATTGATCAAAACGGCGAATACTGTACCGAGAAGTACAATCCATTTTCTTGCAGCGATCGCTTTTCTCCCTCTACTGATGTTAAGGGAATACCCCAATCTAGCCGGGCAAAGAAGTTATTGCCCTGTTTCCACAGCAATCCTAACGCAGTACCAAATAACATACTTGGGGATGGATTATCTCCTTTAATATTCCAGCCTTTGCCTACGTCGATGAATGGAGTCAGTTGTAGCACTCCTCCCAGATTGGCAGCACGCAGAATCGGCAACCGGAATTCAGCCGAAAGCAATAGGCCATTATCAGTAAGTAATGTATCTTGACAATAGCCCCGCGCACTTACCTGTCCACCCAGACCAAATTGCTCTCAAGATACGAGAGAATTTGCTGCAAGTTGTAAATCACTCCTAGCTAACAACAGCGTGTCTGGTGCGAACTGTCTTACCCACTGCGCTTGTCCGCGCCAGGCGAAAAAGCGACTATCTGGGGCATCTTCATTGACATTAGCATCAAACCAATCAGCCCCCAGACTAAATTGCGATCGCGCTGCAAAAAACTTGCTGATTGCTGCGTTGGGTATACTCCTGAATCAAACGCAGGGCAGACATATTGGTTTTTCCGTCTGCATCTGCACCGACGGATAAAGGAAACCCACCAATATTATCAAGACCTAACTCTGTTTGGCTTTCTTGGCGCGAGAAAGATAGCCCCACCGCTAATTCTTGGGTTGGCTTTTGGATTAGTGGTTGGCGATAGCCAAATTGGTAAGACTTAGTGTTAGATTGAATATCCAGGACAGTGAATGGTTCTTCAATGACACGATTCCACCCTTGGTTAAAACCAAACGAGACAGTCCCATTGTGAGCATTAATTGGTAGTGTGTAATTCAAACTGATGGTATTACTGCCATCGGTATTGGTGTAGCCTAAATTCAGCGTGTCCCCTAAACCTAATAAATTCCCTTCTTGCAGATCCACACTCCGACGAAAACTGCCAACACTAGGCGATCGCCCATTATCTAAAGTTGTTGTCAGCGAGAAAGTATCGGCTTCTTGAACCTCCACTTGCAATATATTGCTTCCGGGATTTACACCCATCTGCAACTCGGCTGACAGGTTTTGAATGCGCGGATCGAGGCGAAGCAGTTGCAGCTTTTCCATTAAGCGCGGTAGATTCAGAGGTTTGTTCGCACCAATGCGGATGCGATCGCGAATGTATTGACTACGTAATCGCCGATTGCCGACGACTTTAATTTCTGACAAACTGCCCTCTACCACTTGAATTTTGATGACTCCAGCTTCTACAGTCTGCGGTGTAATTAAAGCCCCTGTTGTTACATAGCCGTTATCAGTGTATGGCTTAGTGATGGCATCTTTGACTTGCAATATCTCTGCAAAGGATACCTCCCTTCCCACAAAGGGAGCAGTAATAGGGGCAAACTGTTCTGGTGAGAAAACTGTACTACCAACAACTTCAATCTGATCAACCCGAAATTTGGACTGAGCATCATCTTCTCCTAGGGTGGGCTGATCATCTGGTAGTTGCACAGGAGGCAGTAATTGCTCCTAATTTGATGGTTGCGGTAACAGATCCGATGGTAAAGGAGTAATAGGAATATCTTCTAACCGACAAGGCGGTGAAGTTGGAGAATTAGAAGTTTGGGCGATCGCAGTAACATTACTGCAACAGCTGGTAGTTTAGGAGATGGTGGTAATATCAACATCAATGCACCCATTATTACTGGATTAGAAAACAGTGACATTACAGCATTTCCGGCTGTTATGAGGTACAGTAGCAGCAATTAGCAAACCAGTTTCTTAAATGTTGAGGATTTATTAAATCAAGCGCAACTGAAATTATTTGATCTACCATTTTTGTTGTGGTCGGTGATTAGAAACAATGCAACAATACTGCAACTAGTTCCTTGAGGCATCCAGATGATTCTACAAGATGAACTGTTAGCAGATGTAGCAGATTAGCGGTAAGCGAAGCCATGCTGTTAGGCTTATCGTATTCACGGGTGTACTCCAGTTAGCTGGAGGAGTCGGTGCAGAAGGTTTTGAAGTTGCTCGCGAGGCTGAACCGACGCAATCTTTTGCAAACCTCACTTTACATAATCTTTATGAAAAATTTATTTCTAAAGATAGGTACATAAGTGTAATGTTGTATGGTGATACATTAAATTTTATTTTTACGGTGATAAATTAGTGCAATATGATTGAAGATTTTCAAGTTCAAGAACTGTTAATTGCGATCGCTGTTCGGCAACAAAACCTAGCATTTTGACCGCAGATTTTTTTCAAGTATACAGGGATTGTCCCCGGTGATTGGGAATTAGCTAGACCACCAGTTTTAACTAATACTACTGCTCAGGTTGTTTACCAGAATGGTGTGAGCATAGTTGTATAGTTCAATAGAGTCATTTTTGCAGAAGCGATCGCCAATAAAGAAGTGAGCGATGTACAAATTCCAGCGATCGCACGTAAGTATATTCAGACAGTCAAACAAGTTAACTATCAGGGCGTGAGAATTAACTTACGAGAACTTGCATCTTACGAGCTAAAAAACTTGAGCGCACGCAATTTTACTTTTAGTAAACTCCTCCAGGCTGGAGCATGGCAATATTTTGGTTCTGCGCCTGTGGAAGCTTCTGTGCGGTTAGTTTACACACTGGATGAAACACAGCTATAGATATTAATGAAGTGCAATTACAGTATCCAGACCAAACTTCTAAGCCAGCAGTTTTGTTTTCGGCTAACTTCAGTCGTGCCATTAATGCAAGAAGAACCAACAGCACGTTTGGCGGCTATAGGTGCAGTGATTGACAAGGGTAAAAGTGATGTAAAAACGCTCAAAGAGCTTGTCAACAGCAAGTTTTTGAATGAGCAAAGCTATCCTATCAATGCAGCAGCAACTGATCTGCCTCAGTTTTCATCTATGGCAGCAGAGCAATTCATCATCTTTCATAATTACTAATAATCTATGAAAGAAAACTATCTGAATGGTAGTCATTATTTTGTTAGCTTAAATAATTTTGTAATTTTTCTCTAGTACAGGTTTAATTATGCAGACACCTAAAATCATTTTCGGCGAGATCCTCAATTTAGAAAATCTCATCCTCGATTTAAACGAGATCGTGGGGACAGCAATTATCCGCTCAGTAGATTGGCTGTCCCTGTTTGCAGCCAGTGATAGCTTTGAAACTAACTTATCGTTGGCCTTTGGAAATAGCTTTGATACAGATGTGGCGGAGGGTTTACGCCAGAATTTGCTTGAGAGAACATTTGAACTGCCAACTATTGAAATTCGCTCTGCGCTAGAACTCAATGGTGCGAATGGAGCTTATGCAGCAGCATCGCGGAAAATTTATCTGTCCGCAGAATTTCTGACTGAGAATGCCAACAATCTTGACAAGGTTGTGGCTGTGCTGTTGGAGGAAATCGGTCATAATTTTGATGTGCAGCTTAATGATACCGATAGTCCTGGTGATGAGGGGGAAATTTTCTCGGCACTGGTACGGGGTGAAACATTAGATGAGCCGCAATTGCAGGTATTACAGTCTGAGAATGATACTGCAACGATTGTCTTAGATGGGCAGTCTGTTCAAGTTGAGATGGCTAACCCAACAATCTATGTGACTACTATAGAAGACGAGAATGATATTGATTCTGGAGGAACAGGATTATCGTTACGTGAGGCGATTCTTATAGCTGAATCTAAACCAGAACAACATAACATTATAGATTTAAGTAGAGTTTCTGGAACTATTAGTCTCGGTAGTTCACTGCCCCGTATTACCACAGATATCAGCTTTATAGGTGATGGAAATGATACCATTAGCGGTTTTAAATCCCCTTCTTTTATCTTTAACCAAATTTTCACAATTCAATCAGGAAACGTCACATTTTCAAACCTCACCATTGCTCAGGGACTCGCATGGGGTGGTTTTGGCAGTAATGGCGGTGGTGGTGGACTAGGCGCAGGAGGTGCGCTGTTTATCGACAGTGATGATGATGGTAATGGTGGTAATGTCATTCTTGATAATGTAACCATTCGCAGTAGCAGGGCACTTGGAGGAATTGCCGCAGGTAATGCTGGAAGAGGTGGTGAAGGTGGTAGGGTTGGTGATGGTGGTGGTGGTAGAAGTGGTGGTGGTGGTGGTAGCAGTGGTGGATTGAACGGTAAGTAGCTAAACAAAATTAATTACATAGTTTTTACCAAATTCTCGGAGAATTTT
>NZ_CAWUDL010000136.1:0-7865 GCF_963920945.1 Anabaena sp. CCY 9402-a | reverse complement strand
GGCGAATTCCACCTTGATTATCGCTCCTTAATATTTAGATGCGTTCGCCCTGCATTGAGAATTGGCTTTGATGCGTTTGCATACTTCAATCCCATCCAAATCAGGCATCATCACATCTAATAAAATTACATCGGGCTGTATAGTTTTTAGCCGTTCTATTGCTCTGTGACCATTAGATGCGTAGTTTAAATCATAACCCTCACGAAACAGTAGGGTTTCAATTACATCAAAGTTATCTGGTTCATCATCAACGACTAGGATAAAAGGCTGATTGTCCATTTAGTATGTATATTACTTTTCTAACAAGTTTTGAATTATACTTGTAAGCTCTCTCAGCTTGACTGGCTTGTTCACATAATCATTTGCTCCGGCTTGGAGACATTTTTCGCGATCGCCTGGCATGGCTAATGCTGTTAATGCAATTATGGGAACATTGGCTAATTCCTCATTTTCCCGAATGGAGCGGATAGCTTCTAACCCGTTGATTTGGGGCATTTGAATATCCATCAAAATCAAGCTAGGATTTTGAGATACGGCCAAATTAATGGCAGTTTGTCCATTGCTCGCTAGTATTAGTCTATACCCTCTACTTTCAAGATAGCTAGAAATCGTCTCAATATTGGCCTGATTATCTTCGGCTAAAAGAATTAAGGGGGATTCTGAAACTAGTGACGGAATAGTTGATAAACTTGTTAAAGGTAATTGTACATCTCCTGGAGGTGTAGGAAACGTTAATTTTTTGTCTATGTAAGGTAAACGGACGGTAAAGCAACTACCTTTGCCTACCTCACTACTAACAGTTACCTGTCCACCGTGTAACTCTGCAATTTGACGTACCAAAGCTAGTCCGAGTCCACTGCCAGTATACTGTCGGTTTAAGCGACTATCGATCTGTACGAAGGATTGGAATAATTTTTCCATATCTTTTGGAGCAATACCAATACCTGTATCAATTACTGAAAAGCTCACCCACTCTAAGGATTGTGATTGAGGACTGTGAGTATTTCCTGGAGTAGGATAGTGTTCCATTCTTTCTCGTCTGACTGCTAAGATAATCACCCCCCCTTCTGGGGTAAATTTCACGGCATTATTGAGCAGGTTAATTAAAACTTGCCGCATTCGACGTTCATCAACAGTAATTCGTTTAATAGTGCTTTGAATATTCAGTCTGATTTGAATTTGTTTTTGATGAGCTAGTTGCTTGACAAAAGCTAAACTAGACTCACACAGATAACAAATGGTAATGGGAGCAATTTGCAGTTCTAGTTTACCTGCGGCGATTTTGGCTAAATCCAGGATGTCGTTGATCAGTTCTAGCAGGTGTTTCCCACTACGTTCGATAGTAGACAAGGCGTGTTGCTGACGTTCTGTAATTTGACCAAATACCCCTTCTAGCAAGCCTTCAGACATTCCCAAAATGGCGTTTAAGGGTGTGCGGAGTTCATGACTCATGCTGGCGAGAAATTCATCTTTGAGGCGAGTAGCGCGGGATAGTTCTGTGTTGACAGAAAGTAGTTCCTCATTCAACATAGACAATGCTACCTCTGCACGTTTGCGATCGCTTAGTTCGGTTTGCACTTGTTGATAGAGGTCTGCTTGCTGAATAGCTACGGATAACTGGCTAGCAATTTGCTGGAGTAGATTAGCTTCATCTGGTTGCCATTGACGCTGAGTAGCGCAGGCATGAATGCTAATTAATCCCCATACCCTAGCAGGTTGATTTTCCACTTTTTGAATAATAGGGGCGATAATCTGGGATTTTACTTGTGTTTGTTGCATGAATTTAGCCAGAAAGTCTGCCCAATCGTCATTTTGAGTATCTGTGACGATGCGGACATTACCTGCGAGGTAAAATTCATAACATTCTGGCGGGAAACATTCATTTTCCCACAATATACTTTCGATGATGGGGTACTCAGGCGCAACGGATTGCTGTAGCACTACTCCCATACCGTTGCTCATCAGGTGAAAAATTAAGACGCGATCCGCCTGAAAAGTTTGTCTAATTTCGTTGACGGCTGATGAGAGAATTGACTTTAAATCAAGGGATTGACGGATATGTTGAGTGATGTTTCTCAGTAGCTTTTCGCGCTGTGCTTGTTTTTGCAGTAATTCCTCGGCGCGTTTGCGATCGCTGATATCTTGAATTGCACCAATCATATATTGTGGTTCACCAGCGAGCGATCGCACAAAGGCAACAGTGAGATATACCCAAACAAGTCTTCCTTGTTTATGGATATAACGTTTCTCCATTGCAAATGTCTGAAGTTCGCTAGCTAGGAGATAATCCATCTGAAGACAATCAGCCGTTATGTCTTCTGGATAGGTAATCTCCATAAAGGATCTACCCAACAGTTCTGTCTCAGAATAACCAACAATATCGCCGAATTTTTGATTCATACCCATGAATCTACCCTGCAAATCAACTTCAAATATACCGACATTTGCTTGCTCAAAGGTGACACGAAATCGAGCTTCACTTTCTTGCAATGCTGCCGTTCGTTGTGTGATGTTTACTTCTAGTTCTTCGTTGAGTTGTTCTAAGGCTTCTGTGGCTCGCTTGCGTTCTAGTTCTGCACTTGCACGAGATGCAAACACCCGCAGAGTGGCTTTCATGCGTTCTGGTTCTTCTAGAGGATGGGTATCGAGAACACAAAGATTACCTATAGCTACACCGTTATTATCCCGCAGAGCCACACCTAAGTAGTATTCTGCTTCCATGATAGTCAGATCCACATCTGCTGGAAATTCCTGGGCAACTTTCGATTCACAGTAAAAAATGCCTTCTACCAATGCCTTTTCGCAAGGAGTTTGAGCAATGTTATAGGTAATTTGGGATTGCAATTTATTATTTGCAAAAAATCCCAGGGTTTTTAAGCAGTTACCAATACGTTCTGTAACTAATACATAGGGTACATCCAGGGCTTTTGCTGTATAACGAGCTAAAGCCGAGAAAAACTCTGTCCCCGTCACTGCTGCCGTACCTTCAACCAATGTTTTTAAAGATTCTTCTGCACCTTTGCGTCCAGTGATGTCAGCCGCCGTACCAATGAGGCAATAGATGCGTCCGGTTTCGTTCTGCAATGGCTTTAGGGTTATCAATAACCAATAACTGCGATTTGTATGCGAGTTAGTGAAATGCTCTTCAAAGGAAACAATATTTCCTGACTCGAAACAAGCATCGTATTGTTGACAGAGTAATGTCCCCAAAGATTCACCAAACAATTCTTTGGGGTTTTTACCTTGTGTTTCTATGCTACTGATGCCAAAAAAACGCTCGGCAACAGGATTCCAAGCCCCATAACAATATTCGCCTTGGGGATCAATCTCTACCGTAAAAATTGCTTGCTCAACATCTTCGTAAATGGCGCGTAAAAAACTCTCACTTTTTTCCAGAGCTATCACTGCACGCTGACGTTCCATAGCAATTCCCGCCAAATAGGCGGCAAGGGTGAGAGTTTCCAACTCATAGGTTTGCGGTGTTTTTACCTCACGGTAATAGATGCCAAATGTTCCCAGAACACAGCCATCACTAGCGATAATAGGAGCAGACCAACAAGCCCGCAATCCAAAATTCAGGGTGAAATCCTTGTAGTCTTGCCACAGGGGATCATTGGCGATGTCTGAAACAATTATCACTTGTTGGCGATAAGCCGCAGTCCCACAAGAGCCGACTCCCTCGCCAATCATTACGCCATCGCAACTCACGAAGTATTCTTTTGGTAGGTTCACTGATGCACACTGATGCATGCGGTTTTCTTGATCGACTGACAGAATACAACATAATGCACTATCCAATTGCTGTTCCAGAGATGTAATCAAAGCATGAAGGATATCTGCTAAGGGTTCACCCTTAGCAATCTGGGATAAAATCCGGTTTTGCATTTCTAACCGGCCTTCCATGCGTTTGCGTAAGCAAAGCTCGTCGTAGACATCGCTAATATCTGTAACCGTGCCTACATAGCCTGTACAATTTCCCGTGCTATCGATTTCAGGGATGGCTTGTGCCATCACCCAAATGACTTTATTCTTTGAATTTTGGAAACGAAGTTCTGTAAAGAAGGGTAGTTGCTTGGCGACAGCATCAGACCACTGACGGAAGACAAGATCGCGATCTTCGGGATGTAACGCCCGTGACCAGTTTAATCCTAGTGCCTCTGCCATCGGCAAGCCGGCCATTTCTTCCCATTTAGGATTAAGATATTGGCAATTTCCTTGTAAATCGGTGCGAAATATCCCCACCGGAGCATTTGCGGTCAGTGTTACATAGCGGTGTTCACTATCTCGGAGAGCTTGTTCTGCCTGTTTAGCGGCGGTAATATCTGTGACAATACCCTGATAGGCTTCCACCTTACCCTCCGCATCATAAATAATATGAGCGCGATCGCAAACGTAGCGAATTGATCCATCCGGCTTGATAATTCGATAGTTAATCTCATTATTTTTCTGTTCCCCCCTCTCAGGAAAAAACGCAGAAATGAACAATTCTTGATCATCAGGATGAATACAATTGAATACGCTATCAGGATAGTTAGTAAAGAAATATGCACAAGGTCTGCCAAAAATTTGCGCGATCGCTGGATTTAAGTACAATAATTCTCTATCCGGGCTAATCAGGTAGATACCATCAGGCATATTTTCTGCCAGCGAGCGATATTTTTTTTCTGATGCTTCCATCTGAACCCCAATACACCCTTGACAATCTTGCTTTTGTTGGGGTTGTAATTGTTGTAATTTACTCAGCCCATTTAATAGAGTTTCGTAGGTAAGTAAACCAATTACTTGGTGACAATGATCAACTACAGGTAGATGTCGCAGGCGATGCTGACTAAATATTTGTAGCGGTACTGAAAAATTATTTAACTTAGATTCTTGTAAGGTAATTACAGGATGGCTCATGACTTCAGCCATGCTCTTTTCAGCCATGTTAAGCCCCTCAGCACTCAAGCGGACTACATCTTGTTCTGTCCAGATACCTACAAGTTGCTTGTCTTGCATGACTAACACACAAGTAGCTTTAGCTGTTGTCTTCAGCCAATACTGATCCAAATCATGGGATAGTGAGCTGCTCGTCCTGGTGTTATTCATCAATATCAATGCTTCAATGGCAGGCGTATTGGGAGTAACAACTAAAGGCTGACGGATAATAGCATCTGTTAGCAGAACATCTGGGTTATTCGCTTGATCGTGATTAGCTAAACCAAATAGTTGAGTATCCATTAATACAACCGCATTTTTGTAAATATTTTTGATTAATAGCCGCCAGCGACTGGAGAGAAAATTAATCTTTTAAGAGTAAGATATCTCATATTATATGTCTAGCTTTATACAAAAAGGTTACTTATAGAACCAGATATAAATTAGCTCCTATTTTTGCTTCAGTCAGAGTGAAGCGATCGCCAATAATTAATATAGAATGGTCAGGCTTTAGCCATGTTAACGCCGTGGGTGATGCAATGAGTAATGAGTAATGAGTAATAAGTAATAATTCTCAAAATTCAGAGGCTGCTGTGCCGTAAATGAGGAATACGCTAACATGACTTTGTATAAATAACCGTATTTAATCCCGTAAATTAATGGATATCGCCTTAATCATTAAATTTCTTGCTCCCTGCCTGCCATTTCTGCTGGCTACGGGTGGTAAAGTTGCAGAAGGAGCATCTCAGAAAGTCGGTGAGGATGTTTGGAATAAAGCCAAGGCTATTTGGGGTAAGTTACAACCCAAAGTAGAGGCGAAGGAAGAAGCCAAAAAAGCAGCCGCAGCAGCAATGCAAAATCCAGGGGATGAAGATTACCAAGCAGCTTTACGGGCGCAATTAAAAGATATTTTAAAGTCTGAGACAGCACTGGCACAAGAGATAGCCAAAATTTTGCAAACATCGACTGATAAACCCGGTGACAATATTCAGATGAGTGCGAATGCTTACGACCAAAGTACAGTGAAGCAAGTCGGGAAAATCGAGGCTAATGAAGTGAGCTTTTAACTTCCCGACTTGTAGCAAGTGGCGTTAGAGGTTTTGATTCTTGCTCCCCTTCCCTTGTAGGGAAGGGGTTGGGGGTTAGGTTTAAAAAAAAGTTACACACGGCGTAACGTTCTCATTTTGAACAGAAACATTCTCATTCTGAATAAAAAATTTCTCATTCCAAACAAGAACGTTCTCATTTTGAACAGGAACATTCTCATTCTGAGCAAAAAATTTCTCGCTCTAAACACCAACATCCGAGTTCCGAACATCAACATCCGAGTTCTGAACACCAACATCCGAGTTCCAAACACCAACATCCGAGTTCTAAACACCAACATCTGAGTTCTGAACACCAACATCCGAGTTCCAAACACCAACATCCGAGTTCCAAACACCAACATCCAAGTTCCAAACACCAACATCCGAGTTCCAAACACCAACATCCAGCAAAATTTGTCTATCTGCTAACTAACTATGGCGGAAGAACCAAACCCTAACCACCAAGAAATCATTAAATTAGAGGGAACTGCTCAAGATGAGAGTAAGTTAACTCAATTTGGTCGTGTTGATGCGGAAAATTTCCATCTGAACGCTCAACAAGTTCAATTTCTTGTTCAACTAGAAAGCAGTACCAAGGCAGAATCGCCGGGGGTTCTCAAAGCTGGGAATCCCGGTAAAAGTTTAGCTTACTGGCAAGGACGAAAAACAGAAATTGCCCAAATACAGCAATGGTTAACTGATCAAAATACCTTTTTAATTGGTATAGAAGGCATCGGTGGTACAGGTAAATCCATGCTGGCTGCGAAAATTTATGATGAAATTGCGGGTTTCCCCAAGCGATTTTGGGCTGATGTCAGTAATGGGGCAAGTTTTAGCGATTTAGCCAGAGAAGTATTAACACAATTCGGCTGTCCTGTACCAGAACAAGAAGCGCAGTTAATCGAGGCGTTGGTTAGGTGTTTGCGTTCTGGGCAATTTTTACTGATTATTGATAACCTGGAAAGCTTATTACAACCTGATAGACAGTGGGGAAGTCTATTTTATGGTGAGTTTTTCCAAGCATGGGTGGAATCTGGCGGTAATAGTAAGGTATTAGTCACCACCAGGGAAAGACCAGAATTAAAAGGCTTTGAGTGGCTATCCCTGAAGGGTTTACAGGTAGATGAAGGGGTAGCACTGTTAACCGCATTGGGCATTAAAGGGGATTTAAAAGAGTTTGTGGAATTAGTAGATGGGCATCCCTTATTGTTGAGATTGGTAGCAGATTTATTAAAGGAAGAATATTCACAAGACCCGGATTTAAGCAGATTAGCAGATTTAGGCTTAGGGAATTTGCGACAGTTATTGACAGATCCCCAAGTGGTAGGTATCCATCGCCGGGAAAATGTGGGGATGGTTTTAGTGTTGGATGCCAGTTTTAATAGGTTGAATGAGTTACAAAAGGCGTTATTGCTGAATATTAGTGTTTATCGTGGTGCGGTTGACAGTGCAGCAGCCGTAGCAGTGTTGCCGGGAAATTCAGCAGCAGAGATTGAGGGAGAATTAAGGAATATTGTTAAGCGTTCTTTGTTGGTAGAAAAACTCAATGGTAAGCGGTGGTTTGAGTTTCAGCCTGTGGTATTGGAGTATGTGCAGTATAAGGCAGGTGATCAGACAGAGGCACATCAACGAGCTATTAATTACTATCTTTTGAATTTTAAACAAAAACCTTGGCAGACTAAAGAAGATATCCAGGAATATTTAGAAGCTTTTTATCACTGGTATCAGCTAAAAAATTATGAATTGGCATTTGATGTCTTAAAGGTTTGCGATAATTTTTTAACTTTACGGGGTTACTATACCGCCTAGGGAAAACGCATCTTATTTACTAATAAAAATTAAGAGAGATTTCAAAATGAC
>NZ_CAWUDL010000135.1:0-8232 GCF_963920945.1 Anabaena sp. CCY 9402-a | reverse complement strand
CCCCAAATCTCTTGATTTATCTAGGTTTTTTGTTTATTCTGCAAGCCCTATTTATTTAACTCACTAAATAACATAGTTAATCTGTCTGCTAACACCTGCACATGAGGTTCTTTTATAAAAGAGAAGTGATTACCTGGCATTTTGTCAACTTGTTCTACCATTTGCTTAGTCCAACCGAATCGGGGAAAAAGCAACCGTGCTAACTTGTGAAATGAAGACATAAATTCACTACTTAAAAACAGGTGAATTCTACCAGAATATCCTTCCATGATATAACGCTTTGAAGAATTATGATTCACGATTGAAATTATCTTATTTCTCATCTCTTTACTAACTTGAGATGGCTGTTTAAAAAACGATTTCATCTTGTTATAAACACGTATAATTGTAGAAAAATAGTGGTGTACAACTGGATCATGCCCAGCAAAATCTAATACTGCGAGAATAGCAACTTTTTTACCCTGACTCTCAAGTTGTTTGGCAATTTCGTAGGCAACTAAACATCCAGCAGAATAACCACCCAATATATAATCTCCCTGTGGTTGTAAGGTAAGAATATCGTGAATATGATAAGCTGCGATCGCTTTTATATTTTGTTCTGTAGCTTTATCTCTAAATACAGATAAACCTGATTCCATAAAATGAATTGGTTGTTCCTGCCCTAGACATTTCGCTAATGGCAACACTTCATTTAAAGCATTACCACAAAAGAAAAATGGTTGTTTATCACCTTGACGATTTAAGCTGACAATTAAGGATTCAGGTCTAGGTTTTTCTCCCTGACGTCCGGCAGTAATAGCCATAAGTTTGCGATAATCTTCAGGATCAAACTGAGGTGAATTTAGAGAAAATGAAGATTCTAAAGTTTCTGTCTGACGAATTACTCCAGCAAGTTCTTTAATTGTTGGTACTTGAAATAGAGTTACTAGAGGTAGTTTTTTACCCAAAGTCTTCTCAATTTCTGCAAATAGGCGCAATGCCAACAAAGAATGTCCTCCCAATTTAAAGAAATTATCATTAACACCTATACATGAAACACCCAAGATTTTTCTCCAAATAGTGAGTAGTTGCTGTTCTAACTCATCTTGAGGAGCAGACTTAGTAACTGGGAAAACTTCTCCGCGTGGGTTGATTCTGGGTAAGGCATTTAATTTATTTCTCTGTAGCTGGCAATATTGTTCGTCCTTCGTCAATATTGGTATTGATAAGATACTCTGATCTAGATTGGCTAAAAGTTCCCGCAACAAAGTTTGAAAGTTTTGGATGAACTCCTCAATTGTGCGCCCATCGAAAAGATCAGTATTGTATTCTATGATTCCTGCCAATCCTGTCGCTGTTTCCCACATCAACAGTGACAAGTCGAATAGAGCAGTACCTTTTTCAATTGGTAGTTGCTCAATATTTATTCCAGTTAGCTCCAGATTACTCATAGGCACATTCAGTAGATTAAATATCACCTGATACCAAGGAGAGTAGCTCAAATCCCTAGTAGATTTTAAAGTAGACAGCAATTGCTCAACTGGAAATTCTTGATAGGTGTAGGCTTCTAGAGTTGTTTGCTGTATCCGTTTGAGCAAATTGAGAACAGAGAGATTCTCAGTTAGTGTGATACGAAGTGGCACAATATTAGAGAAGCAGCCGATGACAGATTCAATTTCCGTGCGGTTGCGATTTGCTACTGGAGAACCTACTACCATGTCTTCTTGACTACTATAGCGATGTAGCAGAATGACAAAACCTGTTAACAGTGTCATGAACAGTGTAGAGCCTGATTGTTGACTGAGGCTTTTCAGTTGCTGCGTTAGTTCTAAGTCAATTTGAAATGATTGGATACGTCCTTCAAAAGATTGTAATGGAGGCCGGGGGCGATCGCTTAATTGCAGCAAGAGGGGTGCATCGGCTAGTTGATGACTCCAGTAATCTACTAATGGGGTATATACCTCTGGCTGCTGAAACCATTGTCGATGCCAAAGGCTAAAATCACCGTACTGAAGTAATGATGAATCTAGGGGAGAAGGGCATTGTTGGGTATAAGCTGCGTAGAGAACTGATAGCTCCTGGATAAAGATTCCTAATGACCAGCCATCAGCAACAATGTGATGTATTGTGATCATCAAGACATGATCTTTTTCTGTCAACCGCAGCAATCGAGCGCGGATTGGTGGTTCTTGTGTGAGGTCAAATTGTTGTCTGGCTTCTGCATCTACTAACTGTTGCATCTCTACTTTCTCATCGTTCTCGACTTGTTGAATGGGAATAGAGACGATTAATTCTGAAGCAATGCGTTGAATAGGCAGTCCTTCCACAATTGGAAACGTAGTTCGCAGAGATTGGTGTCTTTGAATGATGGTGTTGATAGCCTGTTCCAAGAAGGCAATTTGCAAAGTTCCTTGGAGTCGAAACGCCATTGGTAAGTTATAAATCGGTTTAAGACCAGACTTTTGTTCTAACAGCCACAATCGTTCTTGATATAACGACAGAGGTAGATTATTTTTATAGGCAGTTGGTTGTAATGGTGAAATACTCTGATGAGACTCATTTGGCTGACTTGCTGACTCAATCCATTGACTTAACTTTGCAATTGTGGATGCTTCTAGGACTGCATAAACAGGCAAATCCACCCCAAAAGAGTCCCGCACGCGGGAAACAATCTGAGTGGAATGGAGAGAGTGACCACCTACTTCTAAGAATGGTTGATCGATTCCTACCTGCACCCCTAATACATTCTTCCAGATAATAGCTAGTCTTTCCTCAGTTGGAGTACGGAGGGAAACGCAATTGTTATCCACATCTATGCAGATGTTCTCCACACTAGGTAGAGCTTTTCGATCCACCTTACCATTACCATTGAGGGGTAACTGCTCCAACAAGATAAAAGCCGATGGAATCATATAATTGGGCAATTTCTGTTGGAGAAAATGGTGTAATTCACCAGGGGTTACTGTACCGTAATTGACTTCTTTAGTAAAATAAGCTACTAGCCGCTTGTCTCCTGGTTGATATTCCTGAGCTATTACAACAGCCGATCGCACAGATGGATATTGTACCAAAATCGCCTCAATTTCACCCAGTTCAACCCGAAAGCCTCTGATTTTTACTTGAAAATCAATTCGCCCCAAAAACTCAATTGTGCCATCAGGTAGCCAGCGCACGCGATCGCCTGTTTTATAAAGACGAGAATTAGGATCATGACTAAAGGGGTTTTGAATAAATTTTTCTGCCGTTAAATCAGGTTGATTCAGATAACCACGCGCCAACCCATCACCCCCAATATAAAGTTCACCTGCAATACCAATGGGAACTAATTGTAAAGCATCATCGAGTATATATACTTGGGTATTAGCAATAGGGCGACCAATAGGAATTGAATCTTTTGTGAGGTCATCAATAGTAATTCTATGGCAACAGGTAAAGGTTGTATTTTCCGTGGGGCCATAACCATTAACTAGTTGACAATTAGGTAGTAGTTTTAATACTTTTTTGACGTGATACATCGATAAAACATCACCACCTGCTAAAAGCTGTCGCAGAGATTGTAAATGTTCTATTTGTTCTTCTACGATTAAATTAAATAACCCTGCTGTTAACCATAACGTAGTGATATTATGTTGTTTAATTGCTGCACCAATTTCTTGTAATGTCGGGGTTTTAGTTGGCATTAAAACCAGTTTGCCCCCATTTAATAAAGCAGCCCAGATTTCAAAAGTTGCAGCATCAAACGCTATAGATGCTAGTTGTAGAATAACTTCATTAGGACTAAAATTAGCATAATTTGTATTTTTTACTAGTCGCACAACCCCACGATGTAAGACACAAACTCCCTTGGGTTTACCTGTTGAACCTGATGTGTACATAACATAGGCTAAATTATCGGCAGTGGTTTCAATATCGGGTGTAAAATCATCTGAAAAATCTGCTAAATTTAGCTTTTCATCAATACAGATAGTATGTAGATTTTCGGAAATTATCTCCAGGTTATCTAAGTGGGATTTTTGAGTAATTAAAATGGGTGAATTTGCATCTTCTAAAATTGTTTTTAATCTTTCTCCAGGGGCAGATGTATCCAATGGTAAATAAGCTCCGCCTACTTTTAAAATAGCTAAAATAGTGATGATTACATCTGGAGAACTGTCTAAGTATATGGCAATAGGTGTTTCTTTTTTTATGCCAATTTGCTGTATATAATTAGCGAATTGATTTGATTTATGCTCAAGTTCTTGATAAGTAAGTGTCTGATTTTTATAGGCGATCGCAATAGAGTTAGGAGTTTGTCTGGCTTGAATTTTAAACAGATCATGAATGGTAGTATCTCTAGGATAATCAGTTTGCGTGCTTGCCCATTTTTCTAATAATTGAAGCTGTTCAGTTTGAAGTAGTGAAAGGAAATCGTTCATGTTTTTAATAATATTTTTTTTGCTTTTATGTTTAATATTGAATAGATTAAAATTCTATTGTCATACATTAATATTAACAGAAAAATATATGAAATAAAAAAAAGATGTTAAAGCTAACATCTCTTAAAATCAATTAATTGGTTCTAAAAATTAGGGATTCAACTTAATTTAGATCAATGCTGCTAAACCAGTTGTACTAGCATAACCAGTCAGGGTTAGACCCCCTAGCTGATCTTTTAACATCATGGGTTCAGAACCATCAGTTTTATATTGCATAGTTTGTAAGGAACTACTACCTGATGAATAAGAGGCCAAATCATCAAATAGATAGATGAAAGTATCCTTCTCAAACTTATCTACTCCTTGAAAATCAAGACTTGCAGTAAAAGAGTTATTAAGATTAACTACTCCTTTAAAGTAAATCTTAGCCCCACTATCAAAAGGATTAGATTTATTAGAAACGAGGAAATAAGCAAGAGGATCATTATCTTGAATACCAGAAATTTTGGCTTTATCCCCTTGTCCTGTCAAGACATCAACCCCACCTGCAATCCCATCATTATTGGTGTCAGTATAGCTAAAGGTTAGGGTTTTCGCAGATCCTAAGACTTTAGGAAGATAGAATCCTGTACCAACTTTACCCGTAAGTGGATTAAGTTCAGGATCATTAAATCCATTAGTTTGACCGACATATTCTACCAGTTGTACACCACCAATGATGTCACCAATGGTCATATCTTGTGACCCATCAGTTTTATATTTCATGACTTGCAGTGGAGTCAAACCATTCCTAAAGGCAGCTTCATCTTCAAAGATTAAGACGCGAGTGTCATTTTCAAACTTATCCTGATTTAAGAAATCTAAATCAGCACTGAAGGACTGACCTATCTCAACTTTTCCAGCGAAATAAGTTTTCGCCCGACCATCTTTAATCTCAGCAATATTGTTCTTATTAGAGACAATAATGTAAGCACTGGGATCATTATCCCCCGTACCACTTTCGATCTTGGCATTACCATCTTGATCGCCGAAACCGTTACCATCTTTATCTTTACCACCAGTGCTAACCAAATTACCTCCAATGTAAGTAAAGGTCATTTGTGTGGGTTTTCCGAAGAGATTTTCTAAATCTCCAGTGGGAGCAGCAAGCTTGATACCGATATAGTTGGCAGAATCTGCGTCAGTGACTTGAATACCCATGAGACTAGCCGTTGCTGTAGCAGTGTTGGTGCGATCGCCTTTAACAGCAGTTTCAGTAGCTGTGTAAATCCACTCTTCACCAGCATCCAGCAGACTGTTATTATTAGCGTCCCCTTCCACATAAGTAGGAGTACCCAGTTTGTCATCACTGACCACTACATTACTGAGGGCTTCTGTACCCAAGTTACGAACTACATACTGGTACTCAACTTGAGTTCCTATAACTGCTTCGGGAGCTGTTGCCAAAGTATCTGCATCCACGAAAGTGGGGCTGGGCAGTCTAACTAAGTTACTACCATTCACTCCGTCATATCCCACCAGGGTCGCACTCAGGGCTTTGTCGCCGAGAGTAATGGGGGTCGAGCAAGAAGTATGATACTGCAATGATTGCAGGAGCGGCCCATTTTGCTCATCAAAGAAGTAGATGAAGGTATTAGAACCAAAGGTAGACCCAGCATTGGTGATACTCGCACTGAACTCGCTGCCTACTGTCACATTGCCTGCGAAGAAGGTTTTTCCAGTCAGCCCATTGGTCGGGTCACTGTCGTCTGTGACAACAATGTAAGCATTGGGGTCATCATCCAGAACATTGGTCGTCCCCACAATACCGCCTTTACCAGCTGCTTGATTGGTGTCAAAGGCCAGATTCGGGTCATACTTGAACACCATGACCTCTGGTTTGCCTTCGGTCTGGCAGACTTGCAAACCTTCCTCCGCAGCACCGATGGGTTGTATTGCAACCAATTTCTCGATATCGAGGGGGTTGATTAGGTAGTTAGCAGGGTCATCTGCTGTCACGGTTGTGCCAGCAGCATCAGCAGCCGTGACCTTAACCATGTTGGTATTTAGACCAGGGCGAGTTGCTAATTCCTTCGCCTGGAAGTACCAGACTTCGCCAGGGTTGAAAATGCTATCTCCATTGACATCCCCTTCTACATAGGTGGGCGTAAAGTCATCGCTGGTATCACCGGGAGTAGCGTTGTCATCCACCAAATTATCTAGAGTCAGATCAACGTTACCAGTATTGGTGACTTGATAAGTGAAGGTGACAATATCACCCCTCTGAGCCACAACTCCAGGAGCAGTGTCCCCTGTAACACCGATGTTATTGACATCGAAAATTGCATCTATTTGGGGCAGTTGAATAACAGGATTGCTGATGGGTGGCACAACAGGTCCTGTGGAGGTTGGCAGAGAAATAAGACCGCCATTCACCCCGTCATAGCCCACCAAGGTTGCGCTCAGGGCTTTGTCGCCGAGAGTAATGGGGGTAGAGCAAGAGGTGTGATACTGCACTGATTGCAGCAGTGGCCCGCCTTGCTGATCAAAGAAGTAGATGAAGGTGTTAGAACCAAAGGTAGCTCCAGCGTTGGTGATACTGGCACTGAATTGGCTACCCACTGTGACATTACCAGCGAAGAAAGTTTTTCCACTCAGACCGTTGGTTGGGTCACTATCGTCGGTGACGACAATATAGGCATTATTATCATCATCGAGACCAACATTGGTGAGAATACCGCCTTTACCAGCCGCTTGATTGGTGTCAAAGGTCAGGTTCGGGTCATACTTGAAGACCATGACCTCTGGTTTGCCTCCGGTCTGGCACACTTGCTGACCTAGGGAACCAATGTTGCCGGCAGGAGCTGTAACGCCAGTATAGTTAGCTATATCCGTTGCTATAGTGGTTTGTCCATTGGCTGTTGTACCCGTTACAGTCCCCTGATTGATAACTAGCCCAGTTCCAGCCACCTCAGTTGCAGAGTAAATCCAAGTTTCGTTTGTATCTAGCTGGCTGTCATTATCAATATCACCTCCAACAAAGGTAATGTTGGCGATGCGATTGTCTGTCAACACCACATTGCTGATAGAAGAGTTGCCAGTGTTCGTTACTTCATAGCGGAAGTTCACTGTTGAACCCACAAGGGTTTCTAGTCCAGGAGCAGTGTTAGCATCCAAAAACGTAGGACTGGGCAGTCTGACTAAGCTATTACCATCCACTCCGTCATAGCCCACCAGGGTCGCACTCAGGGCTTTGTCACCCAAAGTAATGGGGGTCGAGCAAGAAGTATGATACTGCAATGATTGCAGGAGCGGCCCATTTTGCTGATCAAAGAAGTAGATGAAGGTGTTAGAACCAAAGCTAGTTCCAGCATTGGCGATACTGGCACTAAACTCTTCACCGACTGTGACATTGCCTGCAAAGAAGATTTTTCCAGTCAGCCCATTGGTCGGGTCACTGTCGTCTGTGACAACAATGTAAGCATTGGGGTCATCATCCAGAACATTGGTTGTCCCCACAATACCGCCTTTACCAGCTGCTTGATTGGTGTCAAAGGCCAGATTTGGGTCATACTTGAAGACCATGACCTCTGGTTTGCCTTCGGTCTGGCAAACCATTTGACCTTCTGCACCACCTCCAATCGGTTCAACAGCCACCAATTTTTTGAGGGCGATGGGGTTTTCATCCACTCGAACAAATTTTTCAATGGCGATCGTTGGATTAGGCAGTTCAACTAACCCGGCATCCAATGTGCTGTTGAATTGACCACTTGTTAAAGTTACGGTTTGAGTCAAGCCTGCGGAGTTGGCATCACTATCTAATGTGTCGTCGCCACCTTGGTCGGGAGTCGAGAAGACA
>NZ_CAWUDL010000134.1:0-8816 GCF_963920945.1 Anabaena sp. CCY 9402-a | reverse complement strand
AAGAGTATTGGGTGGGCGAATGTTTGCCCACTCGACAACTTTTTTAGGTGCATTGACTTGCAACTTGATTGCATTGCCTTGCACCTTTGTTGCATTAACTCGCCATCAAGTTGCATCAACTTGTACTTTTGTTGTAGTCAAGAGCAACTTAGTTACATTTAGTTGCACCTTTGTTGCATTCAAGTTGCACAAATCAGCCTTACTTAGTTTTTAAGTAATAGCGTTGGCGTAGCCCACCGTAGGTATCGCCACTCTCATTATTCAACATAACGCGGTGTGCAACTTTCTCTCGAACCTAACCCCCAACCCCTTCCCTACAAGGAGAGAGGCTTTAAAATTTTTATTTCTCGTTGAGATTCCCAGATATTTAAGCCCCTCTCCGCGTCGGAGAGGGGTTGGGGAGAGGTCATCGAACTCACGTTAAGTAAGATACTCGTGACTCAGCACCGGCTAAACGCCGCGCTACCGCTAACAGCACTCAGCACTCAGCACTCAGCACTCACTACTCAGCACTCACTTTGTCGGCAAATACCAAAGACTGAGGTGTAACCGTGTAAAAAAGTTCGATCACCAATAGGGCCAATTTCTCCACCACAGAAAAAGCCCCCGATGGGGATATCTGGAACATAACGCCGAAATAATTCAGAATCGAAATTGGGTTTGCCGTACAATCCTTCACCACGGCCTACACAGGCAAACATTAAAGCACCAACAGCAGTATTATCTAATCTTGATTGTTGTTGATACCGCTCTAAGAGAAATTCTAAATCTTCGGCAGAAGCCTGAGCATCTCGCAGGTGGAATTGCAGACGTTGACCAGGACGAACAAGATCACCAATTGCGATCGCGCCTCCAGATGGATCGACCCCTAAGATAGTACGAATTAAAAAGTCACCCGGCTGTAAAGACAGTTTAAATTCATCCATCGCCACACCGACAAACAGCGAATGCTGTGCTAAACCGCGTTCCTGTTCACTCAGGCTAGAAATCAAATCTCGCAGCACCATCAAAGGTACTTGCTCATCTATTTCCAAAATAATATTACGTTCAGCTTTGGTGATTTGCAGTGGCTTACCGATCGGTTTACATCCTTGTGCCACAATCGTTTCTAAAACAATGTTGCCACTTAACGCTAAACCCACTGTCCCTTCACGGTATAAGCTTTGTTGGATTTCACCAGTATCATTGGCAAACAACGCCAAACGACCAGCAAAACCCCCAGCACTCGCTTGTCCACCCACAATCACCGAACCAGGATAAGCAAAATCCAAACCCTGTAATAAATCGTTAACCCCTGAAGAAAAAGCACTAGAAAGCAAAATAAACTGGGGTGTTGGCGATGATGGTACACCAATCAAATTCACCCAAGCATCTGGAGAACTATCCAAATCAGGTAAATCTTCAGCCACAACATGAAAGACTTGCAAATCTACCCCTGGTAGGTGAGCCAAAGTTAAGCTCAAAGCCGCTTCTGCTTCTAATTCTTGGGTTTGTCCACCAAGGGTAGTACCAATTACACCGCCTCCGCTACAACCAATTAGGACAGGTACAGACAATTTTTCTGCCAACAATGGTAAAACCCTAGAATATTCACTAGCAAACGCAGACGAAATGAACACTAACCCTAAATCCGCAGGTGCTGTTAACGATGAGACAGTCTGTTCTACCACATCTGCTATAGCTGCTTCTAGGGAAGGACGAGTTGATAGGGCATTTGCCCATTGCATTTGATCTGCCATGTGTTTTGGGCTACTGTTTCTTTTGTGTCCAGTGGTTTTTAGTTTTTTATCCTAGATTGAGAATAGAGGTTGGCGAGTGGGGACTGGGGAAGAGAAGTTTTTATTTCGTATTTTTGGGACTTGGACTGTGGGTATCTAAATGGAAATTAAAATATTTATCTTGACTGAGGGGCTAATCCACCCAGTTTTTTGGGTATAGGATGTCTGCTTACATTCACTTAAATAATAGTGTATTGTTGGATTTTTGTAGTGCCGATCTATAAAATCTTAAAAGATAAATGGGAATCTGGGATATATTTCACAGATTGTTGTAATTGTTATCGATACATCATAGCTACAAAATTAGCTGCATCAGTTAATTGGGTACAATGGTGATCGATAGAACACAAAAATATCAATTTTTGCAACTTTTCTATACTGGTACTAACATCACACAACGAGACGAAAACAATGACTGATACTCAAGCCAAAAACATTCAAGATCAAATTCAAGACGAAGTAGAACAAGCTCGTGCTGTTTGTGATATTTCAGGTGGTAGCTCGGCCGAGTGCGCCGCCGCTTGGGATGCAGTGGAAGAATTACAAGCTGAAGCCTCCCACCAACGCCAAGATAAAAAGAAAAATTCTCTAGAACAATACTGCGATGACAACCCAGATGCAGCTGAGTGCAGACTTTACGACGAATAAAAATTAAGTCTGGCATTTTTGACCTGAGAGACAAGCAACCAGAAGTTGTGGACACGACTTTTTGCGAAAATTAGCAATAGGGTTCGCATAGCTTGCTGTTAGCGATCGCATTGCGGAGCAAAAAAGCAAATTTTTGTAGTCAATCTCATAACTCTGTGAGTTGCTTGTTTTTTCTCCATCAGCTTTCTTGAAAATGGGTAAAGACTAGCAGAGAGCAGAAAGTAGGGAAGTAGGGGAAAATAAATTCCCAATGCCCCATTGCCAATTATGAATATAGTTAATGCAATCTAATTGATTATTGAGCGTTTGACGTGAAATATGCAAAATAACGTTTGGTTTCGCCAGTTAGTCTGGATTGACTACCGACTGGCACTATTATTTTTAGTGATGATTCCCTTAATTCTCTTGACTTGGGCTTATGTCCAAAAAGTAGAAGGGATACAAAGACTGTTAATGATTTACTGGCGAGTCTCCAGTCTCCTTGTCATTACAGCTTATTTGATGATTGCCCAGTACCAAGTTAGCTTTATTTCGGGGTTGATAGGATTAATTCTCATTCCGATTTCGCTGTGGTTTTGGGTGGATCTCAATGATGAAATTGAATATTTGCCAAGTACCCCTTTAAAGCTAACTTTTACCTCTTGGCGATGGGCTGTAACCTTATATTGCTTGTTAGGCGCAATAGCGTTCGTACCTTTTTTGGGTTGTGCTTTTTCTAGCAATGCCATCAAAACTCCTGAGTGTCTCGTCTGGTTTGAAGCCCCATTACTATTTAAAGAGTATTTCCATCACAATAGTAAACACGCAATGCTAGGGTTTCTGGGCATAGTTGGTTTAATAATTTACGTGGTTTACTTAAGCTACTTTGTTCTGGTGAAGCTGGGCAAGCAGGGACGCTCGGCTACGCAACAGTAAGGAGTGCTGAGTGCTGAGTGCTGTTAGCGGTAGCGCGGCGTTTAGCCGGTGCTGAGTCAGGAGTAGAACAGTAGAAAAGAAAAGTAGAACAGTAAAATTAATTGCGCGTTGTTCAAAGCCCTGCTACCGCTAACAGCACAAAAGGTTTGTACCCTTCCAGGGAAAAATGCTACTCGTAGCATCTTGTAGAGAAGCCCCAACATCCGGTACGGAAAAAGAAATTCCTTCCAGAAATTCCTATTTTTCAAAATGAGTTCCATTGGCAAGCGACTAGAACAATACACCCTCAAACGTCCTCAAGAAGTCTTACTGGTGACAGTGGAAATCGCTGATGAGCAAGATAAGGTAGCGATTTTCAAAGGTTTTTCCAGTTCTTTAATGCTCCCTACGGCATTTGATCCCGACATCCCAGTGATCCCAGATGAAGCAAAAATTATTAGCATTGACCGCATAGCTAGCCCTTATAATCCTGAAGCTCCCCGTTATATCGAAAGACAAATTTCTTGGGAAGCTATGCAGGCTATTCTGGCGGAAGTGGGGGTGTAGGGGTAGGTGACAGGGGGCAGGTGACAGGGGACAGGGGAGCAGGGGGAGCAGGGGGAGAAAAATACAATGCCCAATCTGACTAATGACTAATGACTCGTAGTGGATACACTTTACCTGTTTTTGCTTGTGCGGCGGCTGTGGCGGCTTTACATTGGTTACGCCACCGTCAACCTTTATCAGTGGCAGTAGTAGACTTGATTGCACCTGCACAAATAGCTGAAATCCCTATAGAACAGGTAGCAGGATTATCTGAGACTATGGCTTTGGCTATTACTCGCTCTGATCCCGGTGATAATCTGGATTTGACTAAAAATACCCCTGTTTGGACGCTGGTTGAGTGGGGAGGGGTGGGGGATGAGCAAGTGACTATTCACGGTGGGGAGGGAATTGGTAAGCAAATTAATGCTGACAATAACCCAGCGATTTATGGTTATGCTCAGAGGCTGTTGCAAGAGAATTTGTCTCGACTACTAGCAGCATCGGAAAAAATCACGGTGACAATTATCTTACCAGAGGGGCGATCGCTCGCTACTCGAACTTCTAATGCTGCCTTTGGTGTTGTGGAGGGACTCTCTTTATTGGGAACATCAGGTATTTCTCAACCTTTAAGTACACCTGAGCAGTTAAATACTTTTCGCACTGAATTACAACAAAAAGCTAGTCAGTTTCCAAGTTTGGTATTTTGCATCGGCGAGAACGGCTTAGATTTAGCCCCAAAAATCGGTATTAACCCTGAGAAACTGGTAAAAACTGCTAATTGGTTGGGGCCAATGTTAGTGGAAGCAGAACTTTTGGGTGTTAAAGAAATCTTATTGTTTGGCTATCACGGGAAGTTGATGAAGCTGGCTGGCGGGATTTTTCACACTCACCATCACCTAGCTGATGGGCGACGGGAAGTTTTAACTACCCACTGTGCTTTGGCAGGTTTAAACAAACAAGATATAGAAGTAGTATTTCACAGCCCGACGGCTGAAGCTGCACTTAAACACCTAAGAGCGTTAGATATTGCTACAGGTAGTGATTGGGTAAATCAAGTTTACCGTGCGATCGCCGAAACTATTGATGCTCGTTGCCAAGAATATCTCCACAGCCATAGTAATAGAGAGATTTTAACTACAGTTTGTGGATCAATTCTCTTTGATCGCGATCGCAAAATTATTGTGAAGAGCAAAACTGCTTGTAACTTAATTGGAAATTTATGTTAATTTATTATGAATAATCATAAATAATCCAAATAAATAATTTTTTCAGTAGCCATCCTAGGGTAATTTAACGTTTTAATACCTTGCCACATCGGCCTAGCAAACGCTTCTTACAGGCGTTTTTAATTGTCTAATCTAGTATTTGCTGACAAACCAGGCAGCAAAGCTGTATATTCTGACACACAGAGCAATCATCTACATCTAAACTGCACTTCCCCGATTATGAATACAGTGGTGACTCTACCAACCGAACAAGCCCCTCAAGCAGTAGAAGAGTTTGGGCGGCTTGAGCGTCAAATTATCGTCATTTTAGACTTCGGCTCTCAGTATTCGGAACTAATTGCCCGACGCATCCGCGAGACTCAAGTATACTCTGAAGTTTTGTCTTATCGCACCCCAGCTGAACATTTACGAAAACTAAGTCCTAAAGGCATTATTCTCTCTGGCGGCCCCAACTCAGTTTATAGTGATGGCGCACCTCATTGTGACCCAGAAATCTGGAATTTGGGAGTTCCCATCTTGGGTGTCTGCTACGGTATGCAGTTGATGGTAAATCAACTCGGTGGGGAAGTAGCCCAAGCCGACAGGGGTGAATACGGCAAAGCATCACTATACATTGATGACCCTACAGACTTATTAACTAACGTTGAAGATGGCACTACTATGTGGATGAGTCACGGTGACTCAGTCACAAAAATGCCACCAGGGTTTGAAGTCTTAGCCCATACAGAAAATACTCCCTGCGCTGCTGTCGCTGACCACGACAAAAAACTTTATGGTGTGCAGTTCCATCCTGAAGTTGTACATTCCATTGGTGGTTTAGCATTAATTCGTAATTTTGTTTATCACATCTGCGAGTGTGAACCCACTTGGACAACAGCCGCCTTTGTAGAAGAAGCAATTCGGGAAATTCGGGCGAAAGTTGGCAATAAGCGGGTACTGTTAGCTTTATCTGGGGGAGTTGATTCTTCCACGTTGGCTTTCTTGCTGTATAAAGCTATTGGTGAACAACTCACCTGTGTATTTATCGATCAAGGCTTTATGCGGAAGTATGAGCCGGAAAGGTTAGTGAAGTTATTCCAAGAACAGTTTCATATTCCTGTAGAATATGTTGAAGCTCGCGATCGCTTTCTCGAAAAAATGGCTGGAGTTACAGACCCAGAAGAAAAACGCCGTCGCATTGGACATGAATTTATTCAGGTATTTGAAGAAGCATCTAAACATTTTGGCCCCTTCGACTATCTGGCTCAAGGGACTCTTTACCCTGATGTGATCGAATCTGCTGATACCAACGTTGATCCCAAAACTGGGGAACGGGTAGCAGTCAAAATCAAGAGCCATCACAACGTCGGTGGTTTACCCAAAGATTTAAGGTTCAAGTTAGTAGAACCTCTGCGGAAACTATTTAAAGATGAAGTCCGCAAATTAGGACGTTCTATTGGTTTACCGGAAGAAATCGTCCAACGTCAACCCTTCCCAGGCCCTGGTTTAGCAATTCGCATTTTGGGTGAAGTCACAGCCGAACGGTTAAATATTTTACGTGATGCTGATTTGATTGTGCGGCAAGAAATCAATCAACGTGGCTTGTATCATGAATACTGGCAAGCATTTGCTGTTTTGTTACCAATCCGTAGTGTAGGGGTAATGGGTGATCAACGCACCTATGCTTACCCGATTGTATTACGGATTGTCAAGAGTGAAGATGGCATGACGGCAGATTGGGCGCGTGTCCCTTACGATGTGCTGGAAGTGATTTCTAACCGCATTGTCAATGAGGTAAAAGGCGTGAATCGCGTGGTGTTTGATATTACCTCTAAGCCACCTGGAACTATTGAGTGGGAATAATTTAATTCGTAAAAAAGTAGAGACGTTGCATTTCAATTTCTCTACTTTTTTTTGCGATGAATCAATTGCTTTTTCTCCTAAGCAACAGCAGTGCTTATCTACTCTTGCACCTACTTTAGAAGGGAAAACTCTACTTCAACAAAATCCCTATCCTCCTTCAACTCTAGCTTGGGCTACTTGGATTATGCAAGGGCTTGGTGGTTGGTCTGGTTACAAGTCTCAAAAACCTCCGGGAATTACTACTTTGGTTCGTGGGATCTATCAGTTTGAATCGACCTTTTTTGGCTGGAAACTTACTCTGGGTCTACTTGTGTGTACACCGTAGCCTTGTAGGGGAGAGGTACTAAGCGCGAGTTCGCTCTTCTCTGCGAGAGGCTGCGCCAAAGCGTTCTCGTAGAGTAGCCGCTCCGCGTCTTTGGAGAGGGGTTTTCCAGATCCCGTGAAAAGTCAGCTCTTTGTCAACGTGAGTCTCTAACGGAAGCGCACGTTAAAGTGACTAAATGAGAAATTCAGTCCGCTTGAGTGGGATTGAGCTAGCTTGAGGAAATCGAGCCAAAGCTTTTGTAGTTTTCTTTTAAACCAGCCAGCATCTTGCTATATCTCTATGAAATCTATTGAAGTTTTTATTTCTTATCACCAAGAAGATGAGGAGCTATGGAAGAAGTTAGAGACTCATTTAGCGTCTTTGCGTCGAGAAAAGATTATTACAACCTGGAGTAATCGCAAAATCGTACCTGGGCAAGAAATTGAAGCTGAAATTAATAAATATCTCAAACGAGCTGGGCTAATTTTGCTGTTGGTGAGTCCAGATTTTATTGCTTCAGACTATCACTGGACAGTTGAAGTTACACGAGCATTAGAGCAAGACGCAAAAGGTAAGGCTCGTGTGATTCCGGTATTGCTGCGCCATGCAGATTGGGACAACCCTCCTATTAATAAATTGTCACCCCTACCTAGTAATCGCCAACCGATAAAAAGCAAAGGCTGGACTGACCAAGATGAAGCATTCTTAGAAGTGGTCAAGGGGATTCGCCAAGAGGTGGCGCGATTAGTTGCTAGCTCGACTTACTCGCCCCCCAAAGAAAGTTCAGCAAACCAAGAACCGCTCGCTCTCAAACCCGAAGCAGATAATGCTCCATCTCAACCTGACAAACAATTTGAAACCGATCTGACCCTAGAACTCCCTCTGAGCATTGCTGAATTGACCTACGGTACAGAAAAGAAGATTGCGCTCGATGATGGCTCAATTACTGTGACTGTTCCATCTGGTTTTATTCCTGGTAAGAAACTACGGATTCGAGGTAAAGGTAAACTTAACCCGATAACCAATCAACGGGGAGATTTGTATCTCAAGGTTGTCAGTTTTCAAGACGTGGATGTGTCACTAAAGAACTATCAGCAAAAGCTACGACAATATGAGCAAGAGCTAATCAAAGTCCTTCAATGGGAGTATCCACTCAGCGAACACAGTCGTGAAGGACTAAAGAATTATCAGCAGATGCTAAAACTCAGGGATGAAGATGTAACTCTGCTTGAGGAGAAAGTCACAGCACAAGAGTTAGAAAAACTCGAATATCAAGTTACAAGCCTGATTAACGAAGCAGATCGTTTAGGCGATGATAAAAAGTTTGAAGAAGCAGCCCTCAAGTACAAAGCAGCCCTCCGCCTTGACCCAAACTCTGTACTTGCTCACAATAACCTGGGGTATGCGCTGAAAAAGCAAGGGAAGTTAGAAGCAGCGATCGCCAGCTACCAAACAGCCCTGCGCCTCGACCCAAACTTTGCCAACGCTCACAATAATCTGGGGTCTGCACTGTACAGTCAAGGGAAGTTAGAAGCAGCGATCGCCAGCTACCAAACAGCCCTGCGCCTCGACCCAAAC
>NZ_CAWUDL010000133.1:0-8934 GCF_963920945.1 Anabaena sp. CCY 9402-a | reverse complement strand
TTAAGCATACCGCCAGCGTTCATCCTGAGCCAGGATCAAACTCTCCATTTTGTTGTGTTTTGAGTTTGTTATCTGAAAAACTTGTTTTCAGATTCCTTGCTATAATTTTTTAAGTTTTTGGGAAGTTCCAAAAACAATTTTTCTTGACGAGGTTGGTTATTTTTTAGCTTTCAAAGTATTCTTTTTTCTCGGTTCGGTTGTCTCGGCTCTTCCGCCTTCGACACTTACCTAGAATAGCGAGAATTTTTAGGTTCGTCAAGGGTTAAATCAATTTTTTTTTGAAATTCCCGATCACAATTTCTCGCCAGAAGCTGTAAGTCTTGCGATAGAAGGCTTTACAGCTTATAAAAATTATCTGAGTTTTCTGAATTTATTTGTGAATCAGCAGGTCTTGCAATCTGGCTACCATCTCAGCACGGGCTGAAACCCCAAGTTTGCGGAACATTCTTTTTAAAGCTTGCTTGACTGAGTTTTGGGTAATCCAAAGTCTTTGAGCGATTTCAGCGTTGGTTAACCCTTGAGCTACTAGTTCAGCAATTTGCAATTCCCGTGGGGTTAAGGGGTTGGGTAATGGAGAGGGGAAGCTTTTCGGGGTAGTTCGCAGGGTGGCGAGTTTGGCGGACAAATGAATACAGAGTGCGCTGAGGTCGGCTAAGTCATTGGCGTTAAAGGGTGGATTTCCTTTGTCGCGGGTAAAGTTGAGTGTTCCTACCAGATGTCCGTCACAAACAATTGGCCCAGTCATGACGTGTCCGTGGTCGTGGCGGGGACAGACATCTTTCCAGTCTTCTGGGGTTAAGAGTAATTGCTCATGGGTGGGAGCATGACGTTCAACTACATAGCGTCCGATGGGGTTACTTTCTAAACAGACTGAGGGAATGGTTTGTGCATCGGTATCAGATGTAGGCTTGCTATGTATAAGATGGATACCCCAACGTTGCACACCAAAATATGCACCAATTTTATCCATGAGCGTCTGTTTTAATTCTTGCTCATTACGGATATTGGCGATCGCATGAAATACATCGTGGAGCGAAATAGGCATAAGTGTACCCAGTTGGGGTCTATGCGAGACTCAACAATTACTTCTATGCTAATACCAGCAAAAGTAAAAAGCGACTATAACTAATTACGCTAGGAGAAGCGCATATGACCGTTACACAAATCTCTGCTCAGGAACTTTTCCGGGCTGCTTATGACAACCGCTACACTTGGGATAAAGATTTTCCTGGGTATACAGCAGATATCACCTTTAAGGATGGCGATAAAGTTATTACTGGTCAAGTCATTGTCAACGCTGAACTCAAAGCAGAAGTTTTGGGCGTAGATGACGAGTCAGCGAAAAAAGCTATTCACGGACAAGCATGGGAAATCGCTATTCACCGTGTGCGTCGCACCTTTGAACAAACCCACGGTGCAAACACATTTCGTTATGGGGACACTGACGAAAATGGGGCTGTGGCAATTTTAATGGGCGGTAAGGCTGAAGGCGATCGCTACAAAATCCACAATAATATAGTTACCCTCGTTCATCGTCAGATTCACGGTGTTGTTGTAACCATTAATACTTTTAGTGTTCATGAGACTGGTGAAGGCTATTTGCCTCACACCTATGACTCTGTTTATCATGAACCTCAAACTGGAGAACAAAGAGGCGGAGTCAGCAACTTTGTGGATGAGTATGAAAAGATTGGGAATTATTTTATTCTCAATCGTCGTGAGATTCGCACAGAAACAACAGGTAAAATCGCTGTTCAAGAATTTGTTTTTTCTAATATTCAATTATTAGAGCCTGTGGCGGCTTAAGCTGAGTTTTTCAGGTATTACAATTAATAAATAAAGGGAATCCCCAGGGCGGCTGCATTATTTCACCAAAAGGATCATATTCTTAAATAAGCTCAAAAATAGGCGCATTAAAACCTGTATATTGTCACAGATTGAGCGATTGTCTACGACCGATCAGAGGTCATCGCTTTGAGTCTGGGAAACTAAACAAAACGAGAAATGCTGATCTTTCCCTTGGGTTTTAACCTTGGTTGTAATCAAGAGTAATTTAGATGCGTTTGCCCTGGTGATATGCCTTAATCATGTTGCTCTCTCGGTGCTGTCTATTATCTAATCACAGCTTGTACTGGGAGAGCTTTTTTACAACCTGTCGGACTTTTTAAGCACCCTCTAAAATACATAAGATTGCTTTACAACAGCATATATCTATGACTGACACCAGTATCACAATTAAAGTTTTTTTTTACGGTACATCAAGTGTCAAAACCATATTGATTTTTGAATTGTAAATTGTTGATGTGTTTACTCATTCATATTACGGTATGTAGCTACTGCGGATGGTGATATCCGGTTGAGGTAACGGAATATCCAGTATTTAAAGATGGTATCTAAAATTACTGGGAAAGTAGCAATGAATAAGAAAATGAAGTCTCGATTGGCTGGTAAACCCCAATGACGAGTTATACCTTCTAATATGACTTCCCAACCATGTGGAGAGTGAAAACCTACGAAGATATCAGTAAACAAAATAATAATAAATGCCTTAGCACTATCACTTAAACCATAAACAACATTATCAAAAAAATCTTTTAGCACCATAATAGAAGGCTTGCTCATGATTAGCAACCAAATAACCGCAGCCACAGAAAAAATATCTGCGAAAACATTTTTAATGGCATTAGCACTTTCACGACGAAAGTCCTCTGCTACTTCCTTAGCCTTTTCTTTCATCCGAATTTCTATTGCTGCTGAAGAAAGAGGGGGTGCATCGCTAATTAAGTTTTCAAATTTGATTCTCTCTTCAAATTTTTGTAATGTTAATAGGGCTTCTTCTTCCATTTCTTCATTGAGGAACACTTGCTCTACTTGAGAGTTTCTAACCCGATCAATAAGTGGTCCTAAAACTAAGGCTTTTGATAATTGATGGGTTAAAAGAGGTATTATAATAAGTAATAAAATAAATCTAATGGAAATTATTGTTCTGCGTTGTGCTTGCCGAAAATTCTGCACAACATCTTGTTCGGAATTAGGATCTAATTCAATCTGCAATCTCCCAATAGTGCTGAGGATGGAACGGGGCAAAATGCCCATAGAATCAGCTTTTGGACGCTTTTTTTTAATTTGGTCTGGATTTTCTGGTGGTGATGTCGGCGCATAGATACGTTCTACTAAATCATTATTTTTAGATTTAATGATTCCTGGGGTATGGGTTAAAGATGGATTATTATTTGGTACTGTTTTATTAGGAATATTTGGAGACTCATTGGCTACAGATTGAGAAAATATTTCTTGATTAAAATCAGTGTATTTGGAGGTAATATTATCAATAAAGTTTAATTTTTCTAAAATTTCTGTAGGATTAAGATACTCTATGCCTGCTTTGTTAGCAGCTTTTTGATTAGATTCATTGGCAAACCATCGGCTAAATCGAAATTCCGTTAAACGCATCCTGACTAATTTTAATTCTTTTTTGAGATCAGATTCAAAATAATCAATCACACTACTGCTATACATGGATGATTTCAAATCTATTGTATTACCATTAAAATATTCATCTTCTATAGATTTGATTTTCAATGCTGCTTTATAAGCTTCTTCTAAAGAGCGTTCTGGCGTCTGTAAATACCATCGATAAGCGGATAGTAAAAAAGGATAAATTTTTTGGTTAAAGATAGAATTGTTCATCTTAATTAATTTTCCTGGATTGTATATTATGTAGTGATTCTTAACCTTAAGTTAACGCAAAGTATAATAATAAATCTGCTAAGGATAAGGTTTATGGTTAATAATTCTGTTTGGATTATAGGTAATAGCCGTAATGGTAAGACTAGCCGATTGGTAGAGCAATTTGGGAATTGGCTGCAAAATGAAAAAGAAATGTACGAATTATTTTATACTAAAAAAGCAAAATTAAAATCAAGCACTTACACGCTTCCATCTTTATTGATGCAACAGGCCAAACCAGGAATTTTAGTTTTGTCTGCCAATGATGATAATCGCCGAGAATTGGGTGATAAAATTGCTACTAGTACCCAAGGAAAGTATCCAGTTCGTGTCAGAACTCCATTAGGTTTTTTTCAAGATGATGTAACATTATTTTGGCCTTTACTGATTCAATTGTTGAATCTCAAGGCACAATTTCCTGTAGGATTGCGCCCAGAAACTGAGCAAGAACTAGCAACTAAACTCTGGAGAACAGAGTTAAATGAAGAAATATTAAGGCGTGTTGGGGTAAATGAGTACCGCTTAGTGAGGCGCATCTTAGATTTAATGCAATTAGCAGCTTACAGTGGTACACCTTGCGAGGATATCGCTGGGATTCTGCAAACAGGTTTAGAGGAAAATAACGTCAATCTAGAGCCAGAATTTATGGCAAATTTACTGTTAGATTGGCGTAATTGGTGTTTAGAGAGAGGATTACTCACCTATGGGATTATTACCGAACTCTACACTCAATATTTATTAACCAATGAGAATTATCAACAGCATTTAGCTAACCGTTATCAAGCTGTCTTAGCGGATGATGTGGATGAATATCCTGGTGTGGTGCGTGATTTGTTGGAGTTGCTATTAGATCAGGGAGCAGTAGGTGCTTTTAGTTACAATCCTGATGGTGGGGTGAGATTGGGTTTGGGGGCAGATCCTGATTATATGTCAGGGTTGGCGAGGCGTTGTCAAATAGAAACTTTGCCGGGATTTGCTGTTGACTCTCTAGCTAACAGACTAGCTGCGCCAATAGTGGAATCACTGAATACATCATTGGTATTGTCAGATTTACCAACAGTAGTACAGTCCATCCAAACGACTTCTCGTTCCCAACTATTGCGACAAACAGCAGAAGTAATTGGTCATGCAATTAAGTCTGGACAGGTAGCAGCAGAAGAGGTGGCTATCATTGCCCCTGGTTTAGATGCGATCGCTCGTTATACCCTAGTAGAAATCCTCACCAAGCAAAATATCCCCGTCGAGTCACTCAATGACCAACGTCCCCTGATTAGTTCACCAGTAATTAGGGCATTACTCACCATGCTAGCCTTAGTCTACCCAGGTTTGGGACGATTGGTAGACCGGGATGCCGTAGCAGAGATGCTAGTTATCTTGAGTACAAAACCAGAACCATCAGAAATCCCTGCCTCATTACCTACTCCCTACTCCCCACTGCCGGCAAAAATTGACCCAGTACGAGCAGGATTACTTGCAGATTACTGCTTTGTCCCCCATCCAGAACACCCCAACTTGTTACCAGTTACAGCCTTCGAGCGTTGGGATCGTATTGGCTACGCTGCCTCTACAGCCTATACTGAGATTTTACAGTGGTTAGAACAACAGCGATCGCAGCAAGAATTGCGTCTAATTCCCAGCCCCATTTCCCTTTTAGACAGGTCAATTCAACGCTTTTTGTGGAATGGTAGTAACCTCCCCTACGAACAACTAGCAGCACTGCGAGAACTACTAGAAACTGCCCAACACTATTGGGAAATTGACACGAGGTTAAAACAAACAACACCAAACACCCCAGACGAGATGAATCGTGTCTCTAATAGTGCGATCGCCGAATTTATTCAACTACTGCGGCGGGGGACAATTACCGCCAACCCATACCCTCTACGTTCTATTGGCAAAACCAGGAAGGCTATCACCTTAGCAACCATCTTTCAATACCGGGCTAGTAGAAAATTTCATCGTTGGCATTTTTGGTTGGATGCTGGTTCACCCCTATGGGCAAAAGGTGGTGCTGCTACCTTGTTTGGTGCGCCGTTTTTTTTACAAGATAGATTAGGGCAACCTTGGACAGCAGAAGATGAAAAGCTAACAGAAGAAGCAAGATTACAACGGATTTTGACCGATTTACTATCGCGTGTATCCGAGAAAATTTATTTGTGTCACAGCGATTTAGCCGTCAATGGACAAGAACAACTGGGGCCATTATTACCGTTAGTTCATGCTTGTATACCTTTTGAGTGCTGAGTGTTGAGTAATGAGTGCTGAGTGCTGAAAAAATTCTACCTTGTCTACCTTATTTCTCTACTCTCCTGCCGCTCTGCTTCGTTGCCAAAACTACTAAAATATTAAGTAAAGTAAACACATCTATAAAAATCAGAGTTGAAAATAATGGCATTATTTGGATTTGGCAAAAAGCTGGTTATCCCCACTCCTGAGAAAGCTTTACCAGGAAGAACACAAACCATGCCCGTACCTGCCCATCACTACGTCAACAACAACCCACTTAAACCTCCCTTCCCTGAAGGAATGGAACAAGCAATGTTTGGCTTGGGTTGTTTTTGGGGTGCAGAACGGAAGTTTTGGCAGAAAGAGGGCGTTTATACAACGGCTGTCGGTTATGCTGCTGGCTTCACACCTAACCCCACCTATGAAGAAGTATGTTCTGGCTCGACTGGACACAACGAAGTAGTTTTTGTTGTATTTGACCCCAACGTGATTAGTTACGCCGAATTACTCAAAGTCTTCTGGGAAAGTCATAACCCCACCCAAGGAATGCGCCAAGGTAATGACGTTGGCACTCAGTACCGTTCAGGAATTTATGTTTATTCCCCAGCCCAAAGACAGCTAGCCGAAGCCTCACGGGATGCCTATCAAACAGCCCTTAGCCCTGCCGGATATGGAGAAATTACCACAGAAATTCTTGATGCCCCTGAATTCTACTACGCAGAAGGCTATCATCAGCAGTACCTAGCAAAAAACCCTAATGGGTATTGTGGCTTAGGCGGGACAAATGTGTCTTGTCCTATAGGTGTCTTGGAATCTCCAGTGAATGGATAGGGGACAGGGGGCAAAGGTATAATTTCTCAGAACTCAGCACCGGCTAAACGCCGCGCTACCGCTAACAGCACTCAGGACTTCATTCCTTAGCAAGTTGGGCTTTTGCCTGCTGCCAAAGAGTTTCTAACTCATCCAAATTGTAATCAGAGAGGGGGCGGTTAACTACTGCCTCCATTTTCTGTAAACGCTGGATAAATCGCTGATTTGTGCCTTGTAATCCTTCACTTGGTTCTAGATTATGCCAACGGGCTAACTGAATCACTGCAAACAGTAAATCGCCTAACTCCGCTTGTTGGCGTTCCGGTGTTTCCTCCGCGACAGCCTGTTGAAACTCCTCTAACTCCTCATAGAACTTTGCCCACACCCCATCAATATTTTCCCACTCAAACCCAACCGCCGCCGCCTTTTGGGAAATCTTCATTGCTGCGGTGAGTGGGGGAAGAGTACGTCCATAGCGGCTGAGTTTGGTACTAAGTTTTTGACTATCGGGCGATAATTCACCTTTTTCCTTCGCCTTAATTTGTTCCCAGTTTTGCCGCACCTCATCCATACTTTGCACCGATACATCACCGAACACATGAGGATGACGACGAATCAACTTTTGGGTAATACCTTGGGCTACCTCTTGCAGAGAAAACTGACCAGATTCACTAGCTATCTGCGCCTGCAACACCACCTGCAAAAGTAAATCTCCTAATTCTTCAGTAACTTCTGCCTGCGTCCCATTTTTAATCGCATCTACCACTTCATAAGCTTCCTCAATCACATAAGGTGTCAGCGTTTCAGGAGTCTGTGCCAAATCCCAAGGACAACCCCCATCAGGCGATCGCAATTTCGCCACTACCTCAATTAACTCCTGCAAAGCCGCCAAAGTCCCAGCCAAATTTTGATTTAATTCCATAACTTTGCGTACCTTCGCGTTTCCCTCCGCGTACCTTTGCGTTTCAAAACTTACCTCCTTTGATTTTTCCTCCCTCCCGTAGAACGACTAATAACTTTACGCTTCTTAATCTTGCTCCTAGGAAGTATTCCCCGAAACCCCTGCTTGCGAAACCGCTTGTAAGCCGAACCGCCCCAGTCGCTGAGAGAATGACTCATCGCACCCAATTCTAAACCTAAGAATAGGGCAAGACATTCTGTAGCATAACTTGATAGCGATCGCCCCACAGTTCCCTCTAAATCCTGCCACGTAACGGTCACATTCCATAACTTCTCAGCTACAGCCACCATCACCATTGCCACGACAGCCAGCAAACTACTGAGATAAACCACCCGTAGCGTCGTACCAATAATTGGCCCGTGGGATAAAAAAGAACGATGCCGGAGACTTTTTTGGTAAGGTAGCCAAATCCAGCGTAAAACACCCCAGCGTTGATATTGACGGGAGTATATATCTAAATCAGGGCCGAACATCAACCCGCCAAACATAAACCCACCAGCCACCAACAAAGTTACATTGCCAGAGCGAGTCTGCCAAAAGGACACACCCGCCACCATTGGCAACGCCCATAAAGTAATGCGATCGTGCGTTCGACCAGAGGGCATTTAAACGTTCTCAAAAATATTTTAAAAATTTTCTCAAAAATACTAGCGCAATCAGAAATATTTTGCTATATTGTTTAGATATGAGCGCAAAAAGAAAAGCGCAGATGGGTGGTTAGCTCAGTTGGTAGAGCGCCTGCCTTACAAGCAGGATGTCATCAGTTCGAGTCTGGTACTACCCATATTTTTTACGGGGTGTGATGCGTAAAGCCCCCAAGTATGAGGAACAAAACCAATAAGTTTTGTCCCTCATAAGTCTTTTAAGTGGGGGATATAAGCGAACAGGATGAATTTATTCATCCGTGATGTGGATCATTGATGTACTCTAATACTTTTTGGGTACTAACTTTTCCTGTAGTGTCAAACATGAAAGAATGAGTCCACAAACTAGGAAGCTTCATTAATTCTGGAAACTCTTGTCGCAAATATCTTGATGACCTACCTTTAAAAGCTTTAACTACTTGAGATATTGAGTGGTGGGGGTCATACTCAACTAATAAATGAATATGGTCAGGAGCGATTTCTAGTGCCTTGATAACCCATTTTTTATCATTAGACCTATCTTTAAAATAAATTTTATAGGAAAATAAACAGAGAAGATAAAAA
>NZ_CAWUDL010000132.1:0-8953 GCF_963920945.1 Anabaena sp. CCY 9402-a | reverse complement strand
TCTAGCATCCCTAGGTTCTATAGATGATGTTTTTTGTCAATGCGTAAGTCCTAGTTATTTAAATATTTTTTAGGAATAACTTTGATATGTTCTTTTACTATATAATTAGGTGGGTAATATTTATAGTTATGGTTACTAGGCAACTCATTTTGCCCTACTGCATATATAATTTTTGCTGTTTCCCAGTCTGCTTCTTCCCATTTTTTAGACTGAAGTAATTCATTCAGTGTATGAAAATTTCCACCTATAACATCAGTGAAATAAAAACAAAAATTATTATTTGAGAGTTTAGATAAATATAGTCTGTGATATATTTTAATAATTTATAAATCCAGTTCCTAAAATCTTTAAAAAGCTGAGAAATCAAGTCTAAAATAGCTTGAATTGTGGCTAACAGCAAAAAAATGTATAATAACTTTTCTATTAGTGAAAATCTATTAATCAGACGAAATAACTGCCTAAATATTTGCTTGAATCGAATATTCATTATGTAGCTAGGGATAATATTTCTATGGCAAAGGTATACCAGATAATCTCAAAGCTAGTTTTATGACTTCTACTGTAGCTTCTCCAATTACGCTACTGGTTGCAGCATCACGCAAATACTGCCCTAGTTTTACAATTTTACGTTTGGCTTTTGGGTCGCTCTTTGCTTCATTTACCCAATCACTAGCCACCTTTTGTTGCGCTTCGGTTGAACTATATCCCTGAGATTGTAGTTGGTTTAATAATTGTTGTATTTGGGCGGCAGCTTGAGATAAATCTTGGCTTATATTGATTTGATTGCCGTGTATTTGCGTGTAACCATCTTGTATAGACTGGTTGAAATTACCGCCAATACTGCCAATGTTGTATGTATTTTTATTTTCGTTAGCCATATCAAATTTTATGAAAATAATTTATCTACCGTATATTTTACCATTTTATATCAAAAGCATATGTGATGAAAATCACCATAGATAAACAGGCACTTAATCATTGCGAAAGAAGTAGATTTAGCTGATAAAGACCTTTTCACTTCGATTTTGAATGAGGTTGAGGAAATGCAAAGCATATTAATTGCTACTTTAAACAAACTCAAGGTTTCAAATTATTACTGCTACCCTTTCAACTTCTGCCTTCTGCCTTCCCTCAGCCTAGATCACCAAAAGTTGCCAATACTCGATAATCGGTCTTAGAGACGTGATATATCGCGTCTCTACATCTAAACCAAGCTGGGTTTGAGGTCAGGCAAGGGAAAGGTATTAAGTTGAAAATAAGAGAAACATTTATCAACCTTTTATGCTTTACCCTTTACCTTTCAACTTCTAATCCTCAATCCCCAATTTCCTAAAGTTTCATCTCCTGAATGAAATTGGTGTAAACATGACCTGCTAAAAACTGGGGATTTTCCATAATTTTTTGATGAAAGGCAATTGTCGTGGGTAAACCAGTAATTGCACATTCCCTGAGAGCGCGTTTCATGCGGTTAATAGCAGTAGCACGATCTGGCCCCCAAACGATTAATTTACCGATGAGGGAGTCGTAGTAGGGGGGAATTTGGTAATCGGTGTAAACGTGGGAGTCAATCCGCACCCCAGGGCCTCCAGGGGGAAGATAGCCGCTAATGCGTCCGGGGGCGGGGCGAAAATCATGGTCGGGGTCTTCGGCGTTAATGCGACATTCAATCGCATGACCCCGCAAAACTACTTGGTCTTGAGTTAGCCTCAGTCTTTCCCCTTGAGCAATTCTAATTTGTTCTACTAGCAAGTCTACCCCAGTCACCATCTCAGTTACAGGATGTTCTACTTGAATCCGGGTGTTCATTTCCATAAAGTAAAACATACCGGATTTATCTAAGAGAAACTCGATAGTACCTGCACCGGTGTAGTTAATGAACTGGGCAGCTTTGACGGCTGCTTGTCCCATTTTTTCCCGGAGGTCTGAGTCAAGTGCAGGGCTGGGAGATTCTTCTAGTAACTTTTGGTTGCGGCGTTGAATTGAGCAATCCCGTTCGCCTAGGTGAATGACATTGCCAAAATTATCAGCCAAAATTTGAAATTCAATGTGGCGCGGACGTTCGATAAACTTTTCGATATAAACGCCAGCATTACCAAAGGCTGCACCCGCTTCACCTTGGGCGGCTAAAAACAGTTTGACAAATTCATCTTGCGATCGCACTAAGCGCATACCCCTTCCACCACCACCAGCCGTGGCTTTAATCATGACTGGATAACCGATTTCTTTGGCAATTGCTAATCCTTCTTCCTCTGTTTCTACCAAGCCATCACTCCCCGGTACAGTAGGAACTCCCGCCTTTTGCATGGTTTCCTTAGCCGTGGATTTATCCCCCATCAACCTGATTGCTTCCGGCGTGGGGCCAATAAACGCAATGTGATGGTCAGCACAAATTTCTGCAAATTTGGCATTTTCCGACAAAAAACCATAGCCAGGATGAATGGCACTGGCATTGCGCGTTAAAGCTGCCGCAATAATATTGGGAATATTCAAATAACTTTTACTGCTAGCCGGTTCACCAATGCAAACCGCTTCATCAGCAAGTTGGACGTGCAGAGCATTCCGGTCAACAGTCGAGTGAACCGCGATCGTCGCAATCCCCATTTCTTCACAGGCGCGGAGAATGCGAAGGGCGATTTCTCCCCGATTGGCAATTAATATTTTGTCAAACTTCATAGGATATCGTGGTAAGTGTGGAAACTCAGTCGCTTCAGCACTGAGAGGAAACACGACTCAAGCGAATTTAGTCGCAGTGGATATTCTCCATGAGCCATAAGATTTAAAAAAGCAATCTTTGGGGGTTGCATTCTGCGTTAATCGCTTACCAGTTCCAAGACTGTGTAAGCTAATTGTTTTTCTGTCCGGGTCTTTTTTAGTTGGTGATTCTTGCCAACCACCTACATAACAAAACCCGAATTTGGGGTGCTTCACCACTGAACCACGCTTAAAACCAGCACTAATTGTTCCACCATATCGAGAACGGGTATGCCCAGCAGTATGTTGCAGTCGGTGAAGTTGACGACGGTGAAATTCTAATGGCACAATTTCAATTAGTTGGGTGTTTTCTGGCTTTTGGTGTCCGTCGACAAACCAATTAGCTAATACCCAGGAATCAACACAATGAGCATCAAACTTATTCGATAGTTTATTTTGAGATTTTTTCAAACCCAAGCTTTGACGCATTTCGTAAGTGTCGTTACCTGTCCTGGTTTCTAAATTGGCAAATTTTTCTAGCTCTGAATAGAACCACGTTTTCCCAACCTCTATCGGGCTAAACATTGCGTTCCACTTTCTCGCACCTTTCCATGTTTTGGCTTGAACATCTTCAACTACAAAAGTTGAAACCGGGAAAATTAACGTTAACCACTTGCAAATACGCAATTTCCATTGCCATCTAGCTTTTGTGGATGGGGGTAACTTTTGCTTGTTTACCAGCCTGTTTTGGCGATTTTGCCTATATGGTGTGTAACGAAATCTCCTTGCACGCCGCATATTGCGACGAACTTCTACATGGTCTTTTACCCAATCAACTGCATGAGCTTGGATGTTTAGATAAGTGTGAGATTGTGATTTAACTGTGTATGCTTCGCGTTTTGCTCCGGGGTCAATACCAACGGCTATTGGCTGGGTATTTCTATTGCTTGGTTCTTGATTTAATCGGACACAGAATACTCCTTTTTTAAAGAATGGCGTAGCTTTGCCTGACTTAATCCAACGTCTTGCCCTGCTAGGGGTTGTTGGCATCAAAGAGCGGTTATTTTGGTCAACCACTGGAATGAACATTGACGATAAATCCTATTGCTAGGTGTTTATATCCCTGACGCTTCTTCGTCGCTACCGCTTCGCTACCGCTTCGCTAACGCTACTGACTGCCACAGAGGAGAAAAACTAGGGAGGCATTCTTAACGTGTTTTGGGCTACCACGCCTAGGCAGTTCAGTTTAGATAGCTAGACACTTGTTTAACTTGATGAAGAGGAAGTGGTTATTCCCCCTCTTGCAAGCCCAGTGGCTTTAGCCCTGGGTTAGTGACTTTCGAGCTTTGATATCAGTACCAGTAGATAGAAATTGTCTCCCATCCAAGTTGCAAAACGAGCGATCGCTTTATCTCAAATTATGACAGGAGATTTACCAGCCTCATCTAGAGTAGGATGCACGAGCAGGACTCAGCCCGTGCTGAGTGTGCTTCAATCCTGAGTTATGAGTGTTGAGTATGGTTATTCACTTTCTACTCACCACTCCCCATTTAATATCACTTGTAGAGCTACTATATTTCTGTCAGTCTCGTATCCTCCTTCGGGAAATTTGTAATCCTGCAAAATTAAATTTTTGGTAAAGTTGGCTAAATTGCTAATTACCTTTATATATTCATGTTTATTGTGCTAAGATTGATAGTCGTGAAACTCTTGCGGATGTGGCGGAATTGGTATACGCGCACGTTTGAGGGGCGTGTGGCTTTGCCTTGCGAGTTCGAGTCTCGCCATCCGCATTTTTTAGTACCAAAGTCAGTAGTCAAAAGTTTGATACTTTCTGACTTAAAAACCTTTTGTGGGTGTAGGGCTATCGAGGTAGAGAGGTGAATCTTACTTACCTTTATACCCCTACACCCATATTTATTTACTAATGACTATGGACTTAATTCTAGTTTTTTGTGCTTTTATAGAAATAGGTAAACTTTTGTAAAGAACATTGACTGCAATTTTTACTTCAAGTAACAACTCAACACTACCAACCGCATGGCATCGCCTGACCCCAATTTGGCAAGGTGGGGAGGAAGTAATTAAAAAAAGTTTGCCCCACACTCAACTAGCTCCGGCCTGGCAAATGCTACTGCTTGGCGATGGCTCACCAACGAGGCACTTAGAATTACTTACAGGTGAGTCTACAGAAGTAGATGTGATTGATATGTCATTGATTGGCACAGATTTGGATGGTGCGCCAGATTTAATTAAATCTGTCCCAGAGCCAAGACTGAGGCGACAAGTGTGGCTACGAACTGCTTCAGGTCAGCGATTGGCTTATGCTACCTCATGGTGGGAAGCTAGTCATGTGGACGAGTATTTACAGAACCGTTCCTTAACTATTTGGGCTAGTCTAGCGCGTCTCCGTACCGAGTTATATAGAGATGTGCGCGGCATTTATTACGGATACTCACCAGCCCTAGAGGCCGGATTTGAGGTAGAAGGGCCTTTTTGGGGTCGCCATTATCTATTTTGGCATCATGGTCAACCGTTGACTTTGATTTATGAGGTTTTTTCGCCGTATTTAAGCAAATACCTCGGCACGACGCAGTTAAATCCCCCAAATGGCAAAGTATAGAAATATTTGCCAATAATAATTAAAGCTTGTTTTAATTTTTAATTTTAATTCGGAGCGAAGCGACGTGAAACCACCTATATTGTCTGCTTCCAAGAAAAAAAGCAAGAAATCTTCTTTAGTATTGACACTCTCAGGTGCTGGATTATTAATTGGTGTGGGGAGTGCAGCATACTGGTTTTTTAGTCAAGGACAGCTATTTTATAGAGATTTGCTCACGGGTGCAAATATTATTCCTAGTGATGCGTTATTTGCTGTTTCCCTAACTACCGACACCAAACAATGGCAGAAACTACAGGAATTCGGCACAAAAGAAACTCAAGCACAACTTAATCAAAGCTTAGTCCAATTACGCGATCGCTTTCTTACCAATAACGGTTACAACTTTGAGAAAGATATTCAACCGTGGGTAGGCGATGAAGTTACCTTGGCAATTTTAGCCCCCCAAAATAAATCAGCCCCTAAACCAGTTTCCAATATTGAAAATCCTGTCAGTAATTCGCAGTCGATGGTGATGGTTTTACCAGTGAAAAACTCTGAGAAAGCTAAAACTATCTTTGCTCAACCAAAAACCCTCACACAAGGTAAGTGGATTGACCGTATTTATCAAGGGATTACGATCAAACAAAGTCAAGGACAGCCTGGAGAAAACTTATCGGCTGCATTCCTAGATGGAAGATTTCTGGTGATTACAGATAATCCCCAAACAACAGAACGGACAATTGACGCTTACAAAAGTAGAACCTCCTTGGCCAGTGTAGGCGGTTTTGCAGACAATTTCCCGAAAATTGCTAGCTATCAACCCTTGGCGCAGTTTTATATCAACGTACCCAACGCAGCCAAAATAGCGGCTACAGCTCCTAATCGGCGTTTACCTGCTCAAGTTTTAGCCCAACTGCAAAACAACCAAGGTTTAGCCGGAACTGTAACATTAGAACCAGAAGGTTTACGCATTAAAGGAGTTTCTTGGCTGAATCCTAATAGTCAAAGGGTTTTGGCCGTAGAAAATAAAGCTGGAACTATGCAAAATCGCGTCCCAGCAGAAACCTTAATGATGCTTTCTGGGGTCAATTTACAGCGTTTATGGAGTGAATACGTTTTAACATCCCAAGGAAATCCCCTGTCACCCATTACACCAGAACAAATGCGGAGTGGGGTAAAATCACTTACCAGCATGGATTTAGAACAGGATTTTCTCAGTTGGATGAAAGGCGAGGTTGCTGTAGCAGTGATTCCTGGAACTCCGAAAGCAGGAAATTCACAAGATTTTCGGGCGGCTTTCGTGTTGATGATTCAAGCCAGCGATGCCAATGACGGGCAAAGCCTACGCCAATTAGCTGAGACATCAATCAAACAGCTAGATGAAGTGATGAAAACTCAGTACCAGTTCCAAATCAAATCAACAACAGTAGCGGGTAAACCTGTTGTTAACTGGATTAGTCCGTTTGGTACTCTCACGGCCACTCATGGTTGGTTAGACGGAGATGTAGCTTTCTTAGCAATCGGCTCTCCCATTACTGAGAAAATTCTTCCCAAACCCAGCACCACCCTTGCTAACAGTCTGACATTTCAACAAACAGTACCGACAGAACCCAATCCCACAAACGGTCAATTCTACATGGACGTAGAACAGATAACAAAAAATTTTCCCCTACCAAGACTAATTCCCCAACAACAAACCTTACTAGCCACCACACGTTCCATCGGTATGACATCTGCCATCAGCGACAATCGCAGCACCCGTTATGATATTTTTTTGACACTTAAAAAAGTGGATAAGTAAGTTGAGGGTTTAGGAGTTTAGGGGAGGAGAAGCAGAAGAGCAGGGAAGATTTTACCCCAATACTCAATCCTCATAAATTTTTGAATTTTGAATTCCTGAAACAGATTAGGATCAGAACAGTCAGAATCAAAATTTTTAAGCATCCCCTGCGGAGAACACTTTATGAATCTGGTTTTACTCCAGAATTGGTTAGATAACGCTTCATTTGCCGTTTTATTTATCACCATGCTGGTGTATTGGGTGGGCGCAGCGTTTCCCAATCTGCCAGCAGCAAATGCTCTAGGAACTGCTGGTATGGCGATCGCTAATTTGTGTATCGCTACCCTACTAGGTGCGCGTTGGTTGGAAGCTGGTTATTTTCCTTTGAGTAATTTGTATGAATCCCTATTTTTCTTAGCTTGGGGAATCACTACGGTTCACCTGATTGCAGAAAATTCTAGTCGTAGCCGTCTAGTAGGTGTTTTTACTGCCCCTGTAGCTATGGGTATCGCTGCTTTTGCTACCTTGACATTACCATCAGAGATGCAAATAGCAGAGCCGCTAGTACCAGCGTTGAAGTCTAATTGGCTGATGATGCACGTCAGCGTCATGATGTTGAGTTACTCGGCTTTGATGGTTGGTTCATTGCTAGCGATCGCTTTTTTGGTCGTTACTCGCGGAAAAAATATTCAACTACAAGGCAGTTCTGTCGGTAATGGTGGCTATCGTACCAATGGCTATCGTTTGCACAAAGCAGGTGAACTAATTTCACAACCAGCAACACCAACAGTAGAAAGTAATGGCTTTGTGCGTGTTGAAAGTAATAACAATGGCAACGGCAACACCGCCGTTTTAAACTTAGTTACTACTCCCCAATCTGCAACAGTAACAGATGCTGAAACCCTTTCACCCCAACGCCTAAGCCTAGCTGAAACCCTCGATAATATCAGCTATCGGATCATTGGCTTGGGATTCCCTCTACTCACCATCGGTATTATTGCTGGTGGAGTTTGGGCTAACGAGGCTTGGGGTTCTTACTGGAGTTGGGACCCGAAAGAAACTTGGGCTTTAATTACTTGGTTAGTTTTCGCCGCCTATCTCCACGCTAGAATCACTCGCGGTTGGCAAGGTCGTCGTCCCGCAATTTTAGCCGCCAGTGGCTTGGTTGTCGTTTGGATTTGCTACCTCGGTGTTAATCTTTTAGGTAAAGGTTTACATTCTTACGGGTGGTTTTTTTAACAGTTTTATCCCCTCTTAGCAAGTTGAGAGGGGATTTCATCACGATTATTCTTTTGCAATACTAAATAACTGTAAACAATATGATAAAAGCCCAAATCTTAAAAGCAATCAAGGAGATGCCAAATATAGAACGGCTGGAGGTGATTGAATTTGCTCTGCGTTTATTGCGCGAAGACATGGATAAACCAGAGGAATTGAGCTTGAAATCTGCTGCTGAAATTATGCGTACCTACTACGTAGAAGGAAGTGAAATAACTGAGTTTGTTGATACTTGTAATGAAGACTTTTACGAATATCATGACTATGCGTAGGGGTCAGATTTGGCTTTATAGTGCCGACCCTACTGTTGGTGATGAAATTGGTAAAACCCGCCCTTGTCTCATTGTCAGCAATGACGAGATGGGGGTTCTTCGTTTAAAAATTGTTGTGCCGATTACAGGCTGGAATAACGCATTTGGTCAAGTTCCTTGGATGGTAAGAGTTGAACCTACACCAGAAAATGGGTTGAGTAAGTTGTCAGCCGCAGATGCGTTTCAGGTGCGTTCTATTTCCCAGCAAAGACTGATCAGGCAAGTGGGAACTGTGTCAATACGGTTCAGTTAAGGCTAGCAAGCTGATGAGTGATATGAAATTTCGGAACT
>NZ_CAWUDL010000131.1:0-9389 GCF_963920945.1 Anabaena sp. CCY 9402-a | reverse complement strand
ATCTCACCGCCAACCGTTCCGGTGTGGCGGGAGCATTCTCTCGGAGTTTAGGTAACTTAGCAACAAAGCTTTTATATAATTCTTCAGCTTGGGAAGGATTCGCCGAACGGTCAAAGGAAGGACGGCGGCCTTTGCGACAGTTACCGTAGAGGGTAAATTGGCTAACTACCAACAACTCACCGCCAATTTCTTGTACAGATTTTTGCCACCTATCCCCATCTTTTTCATCAGGAAATAGGCGTAACTCTAAGCATTTACGCGCCATCCAGTCGAGTTCTGCATCTGTGTCTGTATCAGCGATCCCTACGAGTAAATTTAATCCTCGGCCAATTTTGCCAATTACTTCACCGTTAACGGTAACTTGAGATAATTTTACTCGCTGGACGATTACACGCATATTATAGAAATCCTAGTTTTAGAGACGTAGCAATGCTACGTCTCTACATGATTGTTCAGAGATGTCTATTGACTATTTCCCAAAGCCTTTACCTCGGCTGGTGGAAGGAATACACAGACAGTTTTCTAATTGAGTCAGTAAGGTTTCCCGATCTAAATTTTGCCCAATCAGCACTATTTGATTTTTGGGTTCACCTTTCCATTCGTCATCATCTAGAGTGAACCGTTTACCGCACAGGTGGAAAATATGCCGCTTGGGACTTTCATCAAACCACATGATACCCTTGGCGCGGAAGATAGACGTGGGTAGTTGATTATCTAGGAAATATTGAAACTTCCGAATTGAGAAAGGTTGGTCACTTTTGAAAGATATGGATGCAAAGCCATCATTTTCTAAGTGGTCAGAGTGATGATGGTGGTGTTCATGGTCGTGATGGTCGTGACCGCAGTTTGCATGGTCATGATCATCATCATGGTCGTGATGGTCGTGACCACAAGTTGAATGATCATGGTCATGATGTTCGTGATTATGCTCATCAACACTGCCAAAATATTTATCAGATTCAAACAGTCCGACACTGAGAATTAAAGGTAACGCAACTTGCGATCGCGTCGTCCTTAAAATTCTTGCTCCTTCCTTAACTTCATTAATTTTCTTTTCCAACTCATCTAATGTTGCTTCATCAACCAAATCTGTCTTGTTCAAGACAATCACATCACCGTAGGCAATTTGACTGTAAGCTGCTTGGGAGTTGAATAAATCTAAGCTGTAATTTGCTGCATCTACTACAGTAATAATCGAGTCTAACCGCGTTAAATCCCGCAGTTCTGTACCCAAAAATGTTAGGGCTACTGGTAGGGGATCTGCTAATCCCGTTGTTTCTACAACTAGGTAATCTAGCTTTTCGTCCCGTTCTAAAACTTTATATACAGCATCAACTAAATCATTATTAATAGTGCAGCAGATACAACCATTACTCAGTTCCACCATATTCTCATCGGTGGAAACGATTAACTCGTTGTCGATGCCGATTTCTCCAAATTCATTCACCAAAACAGCAGTTTTTAAACCCTGTTGATTGCTGAGGATATGGTTAAGTAAGGTTGTTTTGCCACTACCAAGAAATCCAGTAATAATTGTGACTGGCATTCCTTGTTTGGGGGCATCCATTGGTTGAAAATTGGAAGTAACTGCTGATTGCATAAGACTGTAATCAAAAAATTTGAAAATTTGAGAGAAGTTAAAATTGCAGCACCGCTACCAGGAGATCAAAGTCATAGACTCAAAACGGCTACCCACACACGGTAAGTCAAAAGAGTTGAATTTTGGTCTTTTGTACTGTTTTAAATGGTAGTCGTATTTCAGCCGTGATGTACTAGCATAGGGATGCTGGATAATTATTCCTGCTGCTTTACTTTATTATCGCGTATCTTTCTATTTCAAATTTACTGTGTTATGACCCTAACCATTTACAATACCCTCACCCGTCGGCAAGAACCTTTTGAAACTGTAGAATCAGGAAAGGTTAAGATGTATTGCTGCGGTGTGACAGTTTATGACTATTGCCATTTGGGTCATGCACGTTCTTATATCGTTTGGGATACGATTCGCCGTTATTTGATCTGGCGTGGTTTTGAAGTAACCTACATCCAAAATTTTACTGATATCGACGATAAGATTCTCAACCGCGCTAAAGAACAAGGTTCAACGATGGAAGCGGTCTCGAACCGCTTTATTGATGCTTATTTTGAAGATATCCGCCGTTTAAATGTCATGGATGCGGATGAGTATCCCCGCGTTACTGAGCATATTCCCGAAATTCATGAACTGATTCAGATTTTAGAACAAAAAGGTCTAGCCTACGCTGTGGGTGGAGATGTTTATTACCGTGTAGAACGCTTTCCTGATTATGGCAAACTCTCAGGCAGAGAACTAGAACAGATGCAAGCTGGTGCTAGCGGTCGGTTAGATGCAGAGGAATCAGAAGTTAAAAAGCAACACCCCTTTGATTTTGCCTTGTGGAAGGGAGCAAAACCAGGAGAACCAGCATGGAACTCTCCTTGGGGTGAAGGTCGTCCGGGATGGCATATTGAATGCTCGGCGATGATTCGCTCTAAATTAGGAAAGACGATTGATATTCATGGTGGTGGTGGAGATTTGATTTTTCCGCACCATGAGAATGAAATTGCTCAGTCAGAAGCAGCCATCAATCAACCACTGGCGCGTTATTGGACACATAACGGTATGGTGATGGTAGATGGTCAGAAAATGTCTAAATCACTGGGGAATTTCATCACCATTCGGGAATTACTAGATGGGGTAGGGAATTGGAAAGATCAGCCAGTCAACCCGATGGCGGTGAGATTGTTTGTCTTACAGGCACATTACCGCAAGCCTTTAGATTTTACCGAAGATGCGATCGCCACTGCGGAAAATAGCTGGAAAACCCTGAAAGAAGGGTTACTTTTTGGCTATCAATATGGCGAAAAACTGGGATGGAGTGAAGAATCATCAATGATTCCCGAACTAGTCGCCCGCTTTCAAGAATTAGGCGATGATGATTTTAATTTCTCTGGTGGTTTAGCGGTTGTATTTGAATTAGCCAAAGACCTCCGCCGGGAGGGAAATATTTTGGTGCATGAAGGAACAACCAAAACTCCATCTGATGAACTCCACCGCCAGTGGTATACCTTAGTTACCTTGGCTAAAGTCTTGGGTTTAGAAGCAACACTAGATGATGAAACCCTGACAAAAGACGGTTTAAGTGATGCAGAAATTGAGGCTCTAATTCAGCAAAGACAGGACGCGAGAAAATCTAAAAATTTTGCCGAAAGCGATCGCATCCGCAACGAACTACAAGCTCACGGTATAACTTTAATTGATAGTCCTCAAGGTACGCGTTGGTACAGGAGTTAAAAGGGATTAGGGACTGGGTGAATAAAAACTAATGATTATTGTACAGAAGCGATTAATCACTTCTTTTCAACTAAAAATAAATTTTGAATTGAATTATGTGGTCAGAATTAACAAAAGCGATCGCTAGTTTTAAAATACCTGCTGATTGGATCGGTATTCGAGTTGTGAAGGAAACGGCTGCTAACCATTATGTCCGGGATGGTTTGCCCCAATCCAATGGCAAATCTACAACCCAGGGAGCAATGCTCGAAGTCTTGGTTAACGGCTGTTTGGGTTACGCAGCGACTAATTCCTTAGAATTGCCATCGCTGCAAGTAGCGGCGGAAATGGCATATAAACAAGCACTTGCAGCTAGTGAATGGTGGATTTATCCCTTCCGCGAAACTGAACGTCCTAAAGTGGTGGGTGAATATAACTCACCTTTTTTAGAACCATTGGATGCCCTATGCCCAGGGGAAATTAATGATTTACTGGTGCGGATTTGTCACACCCTCAAAGTTGACGAGAAAATTGTGCAAACCACAGCCAGCGTCAGCACGAACCAGAAAGAGAGTTGGTTTGTCAGCAGCAATGGTTCTGAGGTATATCAAAAGTTTTTATCTTTAGGAAACCATTATGGAGCGATCGCTCAAGATGGGGCAATAGTCCAACCACGCACCAATAACGGCTGGCAAGCACACTGTTATCAAGGCGGGATGGAATTGTTACACAGAGAAAATTTATGGCGAGAGGTACAGCAAATTGGCGAACAGGCGATAGAACTGTTAACTGCCGAGGAATGCCCAACTACCCGCACCAATTTAGTTTTAGCCCCCGACCAAATGATGCTGCAAATTCATGAAAGTGTCGGACATCCCTTAGAAATTGACCGCATTTTAGGAGATGAACGCAACTACGCCGGTGGTAGCTTTGTCAACACCAGCGATTTTGGTCAGCTAGTTTACGGTTCACCCTTGATGAATATTACCTTCGACCCCACCGTTGATGGTGAATATGCTAGCTATGGTTTTGATGATACAGGAGCGATCGCCACAAGAGAATATGTCATCAAAGAAGGCGTATTGCAACGGGGTTTAGGTAGTTTAGAAAGTCAAGCCAGAACCGGAGTTCCTGGAGTCGCCTGCGCTCGTGCATCCTCTTGGAATCGCGCCCCAATTGACCGCATGGCGAACTTAAATTTAGAGCCAGGAAACGCCAGCTTTGACGAAATAATTAGTGGGATGGAACACGGTGTTTATATGGAATCTAATCGTTCTTGGTCAATTGACGATCGCCGTTATAAATTTCAGTTTGGCTGTGAGTATGCCAAATTAATTGAAAATGGTAAACTCACTAAAACCCTCCGCAATCCCAACTACCGCGCCACCACCCCAGAATTTTGGCATAGCTTAATCCAAGTGGGGGATGACTCCAATTGGGAAATGTATGGTACACCCTTTTGTGGTAAAGGTGAACCCAACCAAGCGATTTGGGTAGGACATGGTTCACCTGTTTGTGTATTCGCTAATGTTGAAGTTTTTGGGGGAGGAAAGTAAAAAATTCAAAATTCAAAATTAAGGATAGAACTTAGGTTGGTTTGACGCAAGAAAAATCAACATTAACTAATATATTTTTATTGCGCTCCACTGCCCTTGTTAAGTGCATCATTCTTACTTATGAAAGCAGAAATCTCTACCTTAGAAGTTAGCTTTAATCAAATACTAGAAACTCTCATTGCAAAAAAGGCAGAAAATGAAGAATTTACTGTCAAATTGAACTGTGAACGCAGTCAATTTACTCGATTGAATCATGCCAAAATCCGTCAAACTGGTTATGTATCTGATGGTTCGGTGGAATTAACTCTCATGGCGGATCAACGTAGTAGTTTTCGCCAATTTCCGTTTACAGGTAATTGGGAAACAGACTGGCAAGCAGCATATAAAGCTTTGCAGGAACTACGGGATGAATTGCCTGTATTACCATCTGATCCTTATCAGGTCTTACCATCAGGAAATAATACTAGTCGAGAAGTAAATACAGGTAACTTGCTGACAGCAGACGTATTATTGCCAAATATCTTAAAACAAATTAATGAATTAGATTTTACTGGTATATATGCTGGGGGAATAGCAATTAGAGCCTATGGTGATTCCTGTGGACAAAAACATTGGTTCGCAACTGATTCTTTTACCTTAGACTATTCTTTATTTATCGAATCTGGGCAAGCTGTTAAAGGTATATTTGCAGGTAGTAATTGGGAGACAGCCGCTTATACCGCTAAAATCAGCGAGGCTAAAAAACTCATTAAACTATTATCTAATACACCAAAGGAATTACCCAAAGGACAATACAAAACTTACTTTGCACCTGCCGCCGTTGCTGATTTATTGGGTATGCTTTCTTGGGGTGCTGTGAGTGAAGCAGATATCCAACAAGGTAACAGTGCATTAGCAAGTTTGTCACGACAAGAAAAACAGTTGTCGCCTGCATTTAGTTTGAAAGAAAATTTTCAACGGGGACTAGTACCTCGCTTTAATGAATTGGGAGAAACCGCAACACCAGAATTACCAATCATAGACAACGGTAAATTAGTCAATACCTTAATTAATTCCCGCACTGCGAAGGAATATAAAAAAATTGCCAATGGTGCTAATAGTTCCGAAACTCTACGTGCGCCAGAAATCAGTCCAGGTAATTTAGTTTATGAGCAAATTTTGCCAAGTTTAGATACGGGGTTATATGTATCGAATTTGCATTACTTAAACTGGAGCGATCGCCCTAAAGGTAGAATTACAGGTATGACCCGTTACGCTTGTTTTTGGGTAGAAAACGGTGAAATTGTCGCACCCATAGAAAATCTCCGCTTCGATGAAAGTCTCTATCGTTTTTGGGGAGAAAATTTGGTAGACTTCACCAATTTTCAAGAGTTCATCCCAGAAGTCGGCACATACGAAAGTCGTCAACTCGGCGGTAGCTTAGTTCCAGGTATGTTAGTAGATGATTTTACTTATACCTTGTAACTTCAAGTTTGCATAATTTCCGCATCCCTAGCTACTCCGTGACTGTAGCCTGGAAAGTGTCACTTTATCTAACTTCATTAAATAAAATAGATGCGATCGCAGTCAAGATTTGCGAAACCATTGATCCTAAAAGCAAATGGGCTAAAGGCGCACAGTGATAATTGAGATAGTGATTACAGGCGATCGCCCCACGGCGAAGGTAAACGTAACGCATCAACCAGTTTTAGTCTGTCAAGAAACGGCAAATTTTGATCCGAAAATGGTAAAAACGCAAATTTCGCCATTCCGTATTTAGTAAGCAGAGAAATGACTACAAGTATTGTGACAATCACAAATATTGATGATAGGCGATCGCTTAAATGAATTCATTTGTAAAAATTTATCTCTATAAATATACAGACACAATTCAAGGCGTGTTGACAAGATATTTAAATAAGTCATCAATTACTGCATCAGCAGCCAGTAAATTTCCGGCTCGCCAAGTTAGATAGTCCATAGAGTAAACGTGATTTTGTTGAACGGCTCGCAGATTTTTCCACAGTGGTTTTTGCTTGAGTTCTTCTAGAAATTTTTGATCATCATCAGTTAAAGTTCCCACAAACAAAATATCACCGTCTACTTTCTCTAATTCTTCTATGGAAAAGTAAATTTGTGTATAAGGTGCGATAACATCTTGTGATTTGGGACGTTGTAATCCCACATCTTTGAGAATAGAATCGGGAAAAGAGTTCTTACCTTCGCTGAATATTACGCCAGGTGCTAAAAAAACAAGAGAAATTTCTTGATTTTGATAGCGATTTCCTAAAGCTGCTTTGAGTTTTTCCACTCGCTGATAATAATGTTCCCAAGCTTGTTGTGCCGCTTCTTGTTTTCCTAAAACCTGAGTAACAAAATCAAATAAGTCTCGCCAAGTTTTATTTTGCCAATTAAATAGTACAGTAGGAGCGATTTTTGAAAGTAGAGGATAAAATTGACTTTCTGCATTCCAACCTATAATAATATCCGGTTTTATCAGTAAAATTTTCTCTAAATTTGGAGAAAAAATTCCTAGTGAATGTATACCATCTACTTTACCCTTTAAATATGTATTTTCACCCAGCATATCAATATAGGTACTTCCCAGAGGTTTAACTCCCAGAGTCAGTACATTACCTAAAGTCGGTAAAGAAAAAGTGACAATACGCTGGGGATTTATGGGAACGCAAGTTTTACCCATTGTGTGTTTAACCATGCGGCAATCTTTACTTACGACTTCAGTAGGAAAAACTGTGTTTTGAACTGTGTTTTGAACTGTGTAACTGCTACAAGCTGTAATCAGTCCAAAAATCACAACCATTAATAATAAACAACGTATCCCGGAGCGTATTGTCATTGTTTTTTGCTATATAAAATTCAGTCAATAATCAATACAATTAAAACTTTACTGAAACTGATCCAGTAATTGCAAAAGGTGAACCTTGAGTAATGTTAGCCCGATTATTTGAACCGGAAGCATAACGAATATCAAAAAGGTTTTCAACAGCTAATCTAAAGGTCAAGTTGTTCACTTTGTAAGCAGCACCTAAATCCAGGGTTAGCGCGTCTCAAACCCTATTGACATGGGGATTATGGCAGAGGGTCTGAGTTTGAGAAAGCCGCAGCCAACACAGAAAGCATGTAGCGATCGTTCATAGCTGCTCGCCGTGATTTTTGGCGAATACTGCGATGAAAAGATGTTTCTCGTTCTAAGGCATTGAGAGCAATCCGACGTAGTAAAGCAAAATTCTGTGGGCTGTGCAGAGAACGAATCCGACATTCATCCTCACCGAAAGTGACATCCAATGTCCAATGAACAGAATTTTCTATTCCCCAATGCTGTCGAATTGCACTACCAATTTTGTTAGCATCGCTGGCGAGACTAGTTATGTAAAATTGCACCTCCTGGGTAGTCTGATTCCAATGCTGAATCGAACGTACTACCATAACTACTGTTGTCAGACCAGCCCACAAATCTTGTTCATGAAGTGGAGAAAGTTGTGACACTGGTACGGTGTAAACCTGACGATTTTCGATGCGGTGATGTCCTGTCTTGAAAAGTTTTGTGGAAGGAAACCTTCCCCACAAACTTTTCGCTTTTTCTATCCGTTGACTCATACTTACATCAACACCTTTAAATCCATTGGACTGGGCTATTTCAAACCAATTCTTTACTTGCTGGTGCAGTGTAGGATGATTATCTTTTAAGCTCAAAATGTAATCAGAATCAGCCGCGATAATTTTCTGGGCAATTGATTTCTGTGTACCCATTGCATCAATTGTGATGATGCAGCCAGATATATCTAGCATTTCTAATAGTGCTGGAATCGCGGTGATTTCATTGGATTTGTCACTGACCTTTGTTTGTCCCAAGACCAAACGATGTTCACTTGACCACGCACTAACTGTGTGTAAAGCTTTTAGCTGAGATTCTCGGTCATATGAACCTCTATGAGTTTTGCCATCTATGGCTACTACTTCCACTCCCAACTTCTCAATTAATGATTGTACCCAATGCCGAAAACATTGCTCAAATTCTTTTGGGTTAATTCTCTCAAACACTCTCCTAAAAGTATCGGGACTGGGTATCCCGAATGGTAGTTCCAAAAACGTTTTCAACCACTCCTGTTTATTGAGTCCATACTCCTCAATATCTTCCCAACCTTCTGCACCTGCTATTACTGCCAAAATCGCTATGGTGATGATCTCGGTGAGTAAATGATATCTCGTCCTTTCTACTCTGGGGTCTTTTATTTCTGTAAAGTATTCCTGAAATTTATTGGTAATCTCAAAGCTATCTATGAAGGGTGTAAAAAATGCTTTGGTTTTACTTTTCTTGTTCTTAAATCCTGCTGGCATTACTCGAACCTTGGGGCTAGATGGATTAAATCTTACCCTAGCCTGGATAGTGGCACTTTGTTTCTAACTTGATTGCTGATCAGGTAAGTCCGCTTGTCAATAGGGTTTGAGACGCGCTAACCCTGCACCTAAATCAACTCGCACATAACCCAATACGGTTCAGTTAAGGCTCAAAGTGATGTAAAGTAGGCATTGTTGCCAAG
>NZ_CAWUDL010000130.1:0-9408 GCF_963920945.1 Anabaena sp. CCY 9402-a | reverse complement strand
TGAGTAATGAGTAATGAGTAATGAGTAATGAGTAATGAGTAATGAGTAATGAGTACAATTCCTAATGACTCTCAACCCCTGACTCCTAACTTATCACTCAATATGGTTCACTTAAGACGAAACGCTTTGTTGGGTTGCGCTATCGCTTAACCCAACAAAGCGTTGTGTTTTTTGGGTTACCCTGCGGGAAGGCTGCGCCAACGTTCCTCAACCCAACCTATGCCAGTTGTAGTTTTTAGCCTTAACTGAACGGTATTGACTTATCATTCACAACTCATTACTCATTACTTATTATTCGCAACTCATTACTCAGCACTCAGCACTCAGCACTCACCACTGAGTATGGTGAAATCTGAAGTTAATTTTGGGAACACTTGATGTAGTTGAGTGAGTATCTCTATTAACCTCAGTATTTCTTCTACATCAATCATGGAATGTATTAAACCCTCCCTATATTTATCTATTGTTGCCTGTTCGTTGCCTTTGTATTTCAACTGCTTTCCCATTGCTACCCTAGCAACACAAAAGATGCAGTTTCCGTCTCAAGGTACAAAACAAGATGGGCTGATTAGTCAGGCTTTTAAACCACCAAAGCGGGGAAGTCCACCTGTAAGTGCTGGTGGTTCTACCCGTGGTTCTGTTTGCATCAGTGGGAAACAACTGATTACCCCTCTCATTCCATCTAATAAATTAGGGCTGACATTTGCTGAACGGCCGAAATTTTTCTGGTATGTCCCGCAAACTTCTGTGAAAACAGCCAAGCTGCTGCTGTTAAGTGATGCAGACCAAAATGTATTGTATGAAACTACCTTAACCCTACCTAATACACCAGGAATTGTTAGCTATACTCTTCCTGAAAGTGCGCCGCCACTCGCAATTGGCAAAACTTATCACTGGTATCTAACTTTAGTTTGTGATGCACAAGACTTCAGTACAAACCCTAGGGTTGAGGGTTGGGTGGAGCGTATTCAACCGGAGTCGTCATTATCCGAGAAATTAGCCACAGCAGATGCACGGAAATTGCCCTATATCTATGCAGAGGCGGGAATTTGGCATGAAGCGTTAACAGCGATCGCCCAGCTACGCTATAGTGAACCAAAAAATTTACGTAATATCTTAAATTGGCGACAATTTTTGACATCAGTGGGGTTAAATGCGATCGCCTCCGAACCATTGCTTGATTGTTGCCAAGCTGAAAATTCCGCCTCGAAATGATCATGCTTTGGAACAAGTTCAAACCCGCAATCTGGCAATGGCGCGGTGTGATATTTGCAGTACCAACAATTACACTCCTGGTCATTCTCTTACGATGGACAGGACTGTTGCAACTCTTGGAATTGGCTACACTAGACCAATTTTTCCTGCTGCGTCCACCAGAACCACCAGATAGCCGCATTGTCATAGTAGAAATTAGCGAAGCAGATGTCCGTCAACAAGTACAGTGGCCAATGTCTGATGGGGTGTTAGCTAATGTATTGGAGACTATCAAACAACAAAAACCAAGGGCAATTGGTTTAGATATTTATCGTGATTTACCCGTAAATCCTGGACATGAAACTCTAGTCAAAGTATTTGCAAATACACCTAATTTAATTGGCGTACAGAAAGTTTCTGATAGTGTTGATAGTGCGCCGGTGAATCCACCGCCGGCACTCAAACAACGTCAACAAGTTGGTTCAAATGACTTACCTTTAGATGGAGATGGCAAAATCCGTCGGGGTTTGTTGTACGCCAATTTAAATGATCAAGACATTTTAGAAAGCTTTGCCTTAAAATTAGCGTTGCTGTATTTAAAACCAGAAGGTATTACAGAAAAACCATCTACAAATAATCCCGATTATTTACAGTTAGGTAGGGGTATTTTTCCCATTTTTGAAGCTAATGACGGTGGTTATATTCGTGCTAACGATGGCAGCTATCAAGTATTATTAAACTACCGAGGTCATATACAGCAGCAATTTACTACCATCTCTCTTTCCCAAGTCCAAAAAAACCAGATTCCCCCAAATTTGATGCAGGATAAGGTAGTATTAATTGGGGCAACTGCTGAGAGTTTGAAAGATTTATTTTACACACCTTATAGTAGTAAAGTTTTCTCCGCACCGCAACGTATGGCGGGGGTGACAATTCACGCCAACTTAATTAGTCAAATTTTGAGTGCGGCTTTAGATGGTCGTTCATTAATTAAGACTTTACCTGAACCTATAGAATTATTACTAATTTTAGGTTCATCAATTATTGGCGCGACTTTATGCTGGCAACAACGCCATTACATTAGTCAAAAAACCCTCTTAGCTGTCAACGTATTTTTTGCAGGTGGGGTTTTACTTGGTGGTAGTTTTATAGCGTTTATTTTAGGTTGGTGGCTTCCCGTTATTCCTGCACTTTTGGCTTTAGGAGGTTCAGCGATCGCAGTTACTCAATACATCGCTCAAAGTGCTGGCGAAATGCGAAAAACTCTCGGACGCTACCTCACTGATGAAGTCGTCGCCAATTTATTAGAAACTCCCACTGGGTTAAAAATAGGTGGTGAACGCCGCCAAGTCACATTACTATTTTCTGATTTACGCGGATTTTCGGCGATTTCAGAACAATTACCCCCTGAACAAGTCGTACAGATTCTCAATCTCTATCTGGGTGCAATGACAGAGGTAATTAACCAATATAAAGGCACAATTAATGAGTTTATTGGTGACGGTATCTTTGTCATGTTTGGTGCGCCAATAAGTCGCCCAGATGATGCCCAACGCGCGATCGCCTGTGCTATTGCAATGCAATTAGCCATGCAGCAGGTGAATCAACAAAATCAGCAAATGAATCTGCCAAGACTAGAAATGGGTATAGGAATCAATACTGGTGGAGTTGTCGCCGGTAATATCGGTTCACAAAAACGCGCCCAATACACAGTCATTGGTAGTCATGTAAATTTAGCTGCAAGGATAGAAACCTATACTGTAGGAGGACAAATTTTAATTTCAGAGAATACTTATAAAGATGCCAAAACTGACCTTAAAATTACCGGACAATTGCAAATCGAACCCAAAGGCATCAAAGAACTAATCACGATTTATGATATTGGTGGGATTGGTGGTGAATATAATTTGTCATTACCAGAAGACAATGATGTAATGGTGAGTTTAGTATCGCCAATACTTATAGAATACAGTGTTTTGCAAGGTAAACAAGCAACAGGAATATTATTTCAAGGTGAATTGATTAGCCTTTCTGAAAAAAAAGCTCATCTCAAAACTGCACATTCTTTAGAACCTCTGAATAATCTCAAACTTAGGTTAGTCAATGCACCAGAAATAGACATTTATGCCAAAGTTATTAAACAAACCGATGAGCATAATTTTCTGATTCGATTTACCAATATTCCCCCGCAGGCGATCGCAATTTTTCAGGGAGTGGGGAGTTAAATCAGTTATCAGTTACTAGTCAATAACTGATAACTGAATGATGCCCAATTTCTATTGACTATTGACTTCCGTGACAAACTCCGTCAAGAACCTAAACGCCTTGAGAATATAAGTAGCGCAATCTCTAGGGGAAGTGTTGTAAAAATGTCGCCACGCTGAGGCTTTATCCTCATCATAGCGATCGCCTCGTTCTGGATGTCCATCTAACCAAGCTAAACGCACTGCATGACCGATTAACACGTCCAAAACCATGTATTCTTCAATTTGCAGGTTGGGATTTTTAGAGGCGATCGCAGCTAGTTCCATTAATGCTTCAATGTTAACTCGGCGGTACTCTGGGGCTTCAATTTTATTTAACAGATGCTCAACTAATAAAGCAAAATTCTTTTCCCCTGCTGTCATCTCCGATATCATGACATTGCTTTCTAAGCGATTGCGACGCTCTAGTTTATCGCCAATGACTACACCCTTACAATGGTGCATTAATAGCCAAACCTGCTGAAAGAAGTTTTTCGGGACACGGTTTAACGCACCCTCGGCTTGGCGGAAGCGTCGCCAACCACCCACCGGAATTTCTTGTGCTTCTACTTCTTCCTCAATTACAGGTAATACCGCCCAATTAATATCACTTTCTTTTTGTTTGACGTGCAGAGATTCCTGCTGACGCAACAAATTACTCATCCCTGTATAACCACTCAATACTTGATGTAAGCGGTCTTTAACTTCAAAGGGTGCGAGTTCCATTAACTGTTCATAGGCTTCATCTTGAGTTACCCGTAACTCCCGCGCTAGTTCGCTGGTGATTAATAAGATGAGATAGCCGACTCTCAGGGTAAGTAGTCCTTGGAATAATTCTGGCTCTGTTTTGATGAGGATACTAAGATAGATGAGGATTTCTTGTGTTAAGACGCGATCGCGGATATCCTCACGACAGAAGTTATTAATTTTCTCGAAAATCTCATTGTGAGGCATCGGCACGGTAATCAATGACGCTTCGCTATAAGCCCTACCTACAGCAATTTGCTTACCCCGCACCAAAATAATCGTTACCGCATCCGACAAACCAATATCCACCATCTGGCGCAACCCCGCCGCCCGCCGAACTACTGCCCAGTGTCCTGAATCTCCGGCTTTGGTGTACACTTCATCTAGTAAATAGGCTACAGTCACCGGATAATCCGGCCCCCCAAAACCTGTATCAAATTCCAGCCCTTGCAACCGAGTCAAAGTTTGCAATAATTCAATTTGCTCATAAAGATTTTCTGATGAACGCAGAGATGTTAACAAAAAGCTCAAGTTAGTCTCATATTCCATCTGGAATTCTTGTGTATGCCCCAATCGCCAACTTTTTCCAGGATGATAAGCCAAATAATAGCAATGTGGAGCAGCATTTTGCATGGCAGACTGAGTAAATTCCCCGTCTTGCAGAAAATCAATTCTTTGTATTCCCGCCGTTAACATGAGTTGATTCAGTCGCCCTAATTTGACTTGCACACCATTACATACACCTTCTTTCAACTCCTGCATGAGTTCTAGTAAAGCTTGTGAACCAGTTTCTAGGATGGTGTGCGTCAACATTAAACTTAAAGTCGGACGACCTAAATCACTCCAATATTTTTGAATATAAGCCAGTTCACTTCTAATTTGATCTAGCAAAAAATGGTAGTCAAGAGTTAAATAAAACTGCTGTGAATCTAAAAACGAAGGTAAAAATATCACTGTCTGTCCTTGAATGCGGAAGATTCTCGATGTAGTCAAACTCCGCAGTCGCCGTACTGGTCGCCCAGTTAAACCAAGTTTATCATTGCGCCCAATTTGAGTGTAAATATGCGAAAGTTCGCCCGCTTTTCTCACTTGAATTGGTTCTACTTGTTTGGGTGTTTGAGTTTCAATTCCATGCACTTCTAGTTTCGCTTGTAAATCTTCATCTTCTGCTAACAGAGCAATTTGTACTAAGGCTTCCCGCTTTTTACCTACACACAAATGTCTTCCTAAAGGGTCAATATCTCCCAGTGCTAATAACCCTTCACTCAGCATTTGACCGAGAAAATATAAACTCTGCGCCCACACTAAGGGGACATTTTCATTAGGTAAACGGGGTTGACTTTGAGGAACTAACTTTTCGGATTCAACATTTTCATCGGGGACATAATAAACTTCTGGTAATAAATGCAAACCATCCCGCTCAATTAGTAAACTTGCTAAACTCTCTTGATAAAATTTAGTTCGCTTTTTATCATCACAAAATAACCCATCCAAGGCTAAATAAGTAAAAAATAACGGCCATTCACATTCAATATGCTCAAACTGCTTCAGTTCCCAAGGTTCATAGTGCAAGCGTTGATTATCTTCTAAAACCGTTTGGTGTCCATCCCGCAAAAAGCGTTTACAGCCGTATTTCCCTTGGAGTTTATGAATAATCTCGTTCAGTGTACGTTCTCTTAACTGCACATCTTCCACTGCAAAGGCGGGATAACTAATAATACTCAACAGTGCCGCATCAATTTCTTTAGAAGCAGATTCCCTCGGTAATAGTGATTCTAAAGTAATCCGCGCACGAGCAATTTCATCTGGCAACACATGAATTACTGAAGCTTGGCTTCCCCGCACCCCAAATAAATCCAGTCCGTTGATTGATTCTAAAGCAGCTTTCGCCATCCCGACAGAACTGGCGTTCAACTCTGCATTCCCATGATTGATTTTATTCCCCCGTTCCCAAATGCCATAATCAGGGGTGCGATAAGCTCGTCCAATGTAATAAACCAAGTTTTGGACAAAATTGACTTCATCAATTGTATAAGTTATCTGCAATCCTGAAGCGGTCATTTGTGCCAGCATCAATAAAAAGATTGATGTGGCATCTAATTGCAGATGTCCCCATTCATCATCACCAACCACAATATCCCCTGTGGTTGTGTTGTATTTGGCGTGTAAGCCATCTAAGAGTGACTGCGTATGTTTAAACTGCTCTACTTTATGGGATTGTCGCATCATCGCAAACAACAACCCACGCATCAACTTAATCACGCTATGTTCTAACTCATAGGTGCGTCCCTTATCTTCATCCACCTTGCGGTAAGCCAGTGCTAAACCCCAAACTGCCAAAATACTGTAGACATTATCTCTTACCCAAGCATCAGTATAATCGCCGTGGGCAGTTATGGCTGTACTCGCCGGCAATAACCCAGTAATCGGATTTTGACGGGTCAAAATAATAGTTTTGATTTGCTGATAGTAATATTCCAGACGGGCTTGTAATGTAGTGGCTGTTGTCATAATCTCATTAATAGCAGCTTGCGGAATGTCACCCTGTAGCTGTGAAGTCAATTATGTGAGCCAAGCCAAAACAAGTTTTGTAATAGGCAATGGTACTACAGCTGAGGGCGGTGGGAGTTTACTATTATCTCGTGTTAGCGAGCATTTGGGTGCAAAATTGTTAAGGAGTGATCACCAAATCGAAAAACTTTGTGAAATCTTTATCAATACCTAGAACTATTGATACCTAAGTTTTATATTACTGTTGTTAGATTTAAAGAATCAGTAACCTAAATCATTCCCAAGGTTAAACAAGCACTATCAGCTGATTAATTAGATTGTAGGTAAGGCCACGTTATGGCAATAAATTATTAAAGATAGGAGATTGATGATGTCTTTACGTTATAACCAGAATCATGCCTTACTAGTGAAAGTAGTGTATTCACAAGTCAAAGTCAACGGCAAAGTTGAGTTAGTCCCTTTAGAACTATATGCTGATGGTTCACTCAAGCGGTCGGTTGTTTAATTTTATAGCTTGCTTGACTGCGGAGATGTCAGCCTAACCGTAGGGTATTTTGAATGTTAAGAATAGCTACTTGGCAGATTCATAATAAACTTCGTTCCCTTACCAAGAGTTGACGAGCAGTTGATTTGTCCATGATGTTTATCGACGATAATTTGATGGCTGATAGCTAATCCTAGACCAGTTCCTTTGCCCTGCCCCGAAAGCTTCATCACTGTAGAAATTAACCACTACCACCACGAAGTCTACGCAGGCAAAACACTCATAGCCTACATCACCTACGACAACAGCGAATTTGTCACCCAACCTTGGGTAGTTATGGTGTGCGGTGAAGAGAAGTTCTGTCACGCCGCCAACAATGCAGTTTCAGAAGTCACTGTGAGCAAGTTCAATTATTTCAACTTAGCTTTTTTTTGCTGTGGAGAAAATCTAAGTTTAGCAGCATAACCAAATCCCATACCCATCAAAATCCCAAACATCGTTGTCGGTTCAGGAACGGGAGTAAGTTTGACATTATCCACAAGCAAGGCTGAATTAACTGTGGTATCCCCCACATCAACTACACCAAATCCTAAAGTAGTAAGTGCCGGCTGTAGTGAAGTTATAAGTATAAGGTTGATACCCAGTTTCTTTAGCTAAACGAGAAAACGAGAAGGTGGTAGTATCATAGGTGTCAGCCAATCTATTGACATTACTGAGACTAAAAAAAGCAAAATCATTAAAATCTGCATTTGGTTCTTCTTCATCTGTCAAAAAATTCCAAGAAAAAGTCAATTTATCTCCAGCATTGACAGTAATGACTTGCTTGATAGCAGAACCTTCAAATACTCCTAAGTTTAAGCTTTCTGAAGATAGTCCTAAGAAAGTTTCTAAATCACTACCACTAATTCCCGTTTCATCCTGGAGTGTTTCCAGAACAGCTTGGTAAGTTCCAGCCGCAGGTGCTACAAGAAAATCGTTATCTTCAACTGTTGTTTGTCCTGTGGTTGTCCACCCATTAAAACCATCTTCAAAACTGCCATTAATTACTATCCCCTGCACGTTTTTTTGATTAATAATCAAAAAAACAGTGGCGACCGCCAATGCTAATCTTGACCATTTCAGCATATCTTTCCTGTTCCTTTTTTGGTAATTTTACAGTTTTGGAAAACGAGAAATTATCAAGATTGCACTAAGAAATCATTTGTGTCCAAATTATTTGTGAGGTTAGCAAATATTCCACCATTACCTAATCCAGCCGTTGTGCCATCTTGGTTATATAGCAAATTGCCTGTTGATAAGTTGTAGATAATTTTGGCACTGCTAACTCCAGCCGTAGCAATTTCATTATCCAAAATCATATCAATCGTGGCAAATTCATTTGCTAGTAAGTTGCTATTTACTGCACTGGTTAATGCGGTGAAGGAAGCTTTACTTAAGGCAATTTTATCTGTGCCTTTGCTGAAGTCGGTGATTGTATCAATACCGAAGGCTATATTTGTGAAGGCTGCACCACTACCAAATAGGAATATATCTGCACTTTCTCCTCCAGTTAGGCTATCATTACCTGCTCCACCCACTAAGATATCATTGCCGTCACCACCAATCAGGGTATCATTGCCTGCTAAACCTTTGAGGATGTTGTTACCACTATTACCTGTGATGGTGTTATTTAATTCGTTGCCAGTACCGTTAATGTTGGCTGTGCCAGTTAAAATTAAATGTTCGACGTTGCGGATAAGAGTATGGCTGGCTGAGGATTTAACTGTATCTATGCCTTGTCCTACTAATTCTACAACTACATCACGGCTGCTATCAACGATGTAGGTGTCGTTACCTTCACCACCGATTAGGCGATCGCTTCCTGTACCACCATCGAGAATATCATCACCTGTACCACTGTTGACTGTATCGTTACCTGCACCTGCATTCAAGTAGTCATTGCCATCTGTACCGTTTAAGGTTTCACTGTTGGGTGTGCCGTTGACAAGGTTGAGAACATTGAGTGTGAAGGTGTCGCTAACACTGGCTGCGGCTTTATCAGTGGCGGTGATGGTGATATTGTAGTTGCCAGATGCTATGTCTATCGGTGTACCACTAAATATTCGGGTTTCAGCATCAAAGTTTAGCCAGGGTGGGAGGGGCGTACCATCTACTAATGTGGCCTTATAGGTAAGAATTAGGACTTACGCATTGACAAAAAACATCATCTATAGAACCTAGGGATGCTAG
>NZ_CAWUDL010000129.1:0-9602 GCF_963920945.1 Anabaena sp. CCY 9402-a | reverse complement strand
CGACCTATATTCATCAATTCACTATTTTGTTATTCTGTCAATGCGTAAGTCCTAAGAATATCTCTTGCATCCACATCTAAGAAAGTATTTTCTGGGATGCTAAAGGTAAAGCTTGTTTCTTCTATTACGGTTTGGTCTGCAATTTGATTTTCTAATGTTGGTGCATTATTAACTGGAGTAACAACCAACGTTACCTGAGCATTGTTGATTCCACCTTTACCATCAGAAACGACATAGTAGAAGCTTTCTGTACCAAAAAAGTTAGCTTGTGGTGTGTAGTTAATAGTCTGGTCTTCATTCAGAGTGATACTGCCTGTAAGCCCATCAGGAGAAGTAAGCAGAGTAATCTGTAAGGAGTCGCCATTGGGGTCAATATCATTAGCCAACACATCTATTGTCACTGGAGTATCTTGATTGATGGTAAAGAAATCCGCCTCAACTAAGGGAGCATCATTGTCGATATTGGCACGTAGGACTGGATTATTGACTTGCTCCGCAGCTTGGTTAATCTGCTCATCAAGACTAGTTCCTGTGTAGATTGCGACAACTGTGTCTGCATCTTTGCTTCCTGCACCAACTTCTTTCAGGTCTTGGGAAATAAGGTTTTGCGCCACATATTGCACTTGGGCAATTTTGGTCAACTTCTCATTTACTTCTATTCCTTGGTCTGCCACAATAGTTTGGATTTGGGCATTGCTGGCAGCAATAACCTCCGCCACCTTAGTTCCGACCTCTGTTGAAACTAAAGGAACGGCTTTTGCAATTATTTCTTGCAAAGTAGTTTCTTTTGTCAAATCTTCTAGTCCCTTCACAGGTTGCGCTACCAAGTAATCAGCCACCTCCTCAATCACTTTGTCTGCTGCTGTTAACGCTGACTGGGTAGAATCCGTACCTTGTAAAAGTTCACTGAGTTGGACGAATAAGCTCTGTAGCTGGACTTGTTTAGCAAATATCTCTACTGCATCAGGATCTCCTTGTTCAGCTGCTACAAGAGCATTGTAATTACTGAGGTCAATTGCGGCGGATAGCCCAAAAGCATCCTTAACTAGGCTACTAGCGGCATTAGGTGTCCGTTCTGACCGAGCCAGTTTAGTGGTAAGACGCTCGAACAACTCCACAAAGAACGGTTCCAGTGCCGCCGCCGTTGTCGTGGAATCTATTAACGGCACTACGACGTTGGCGATTTGGTCAGCTATCTCAGTCAGGGTCATTGTCCCATCAGCTAAGAGAGTTGTGATGATTTGACTGTTCAGAGCTATCTGGCTTAAAAATTCGTTCAGGTCGGATTCAGGAACGGCGAGTCCAGGGGCGGCTGACTGCAATACGGTAATGGCGTAAGTCAGTAAACTCTCAATATCAATGACTTGATCGAGTGCAAAAGTTCCATTGGCGATCGCCATCACGACTGCATCCATGAGAATATTAGCAATAGAAATTTCTGTAAGAGTGCCAGTTTCAGCTTGGCTATTGAGAATCAAATCAGTGCCGCGAATGAGGAAGTTTTGCAGTTGCACTCTCGCTGCTAGAACCTGTACTCCCCGATTTTGTAGGGCTGCATCTTCTGTTTGGGCTAGGGCAGTGAAGGGATTGAAATTAATTAAATCAACATCAATAGCAGCTAAACCTAACCCATTTTGCAGTTGAGTTTCGGCTGATTGGAGGTCAAGTTCGGACAGTTCCGCTACCAAGGTCGTGAACGGAGTGGCAACAGTTGCGTCTGCGGTTGTTTTTAGAGGGACTGTCTGTAGTAGATTGGTAGAAGTGTCAATTCCTTCGATGACGATGATTTGCCCTTCAGTGGAATCAATTTGACCATTCTGGTTGATGTCGAACAATGTTAGGGGAATATCAAGTTGATAAGAACCGTCAGCGTTGGTATAGCTGAAGGGTTCTCCTAAATCCCACTGCCCGTTGAAGTTAGCATCAAAAAATACCTGTCCTCCAGCAAGATAGCCATCAAATACACTGCCAGTTTTAATACCTGTAGGACCTAAATCAAAGGTAAATAATGGGAACGTAGCTAGATTTGCTTGGTAAACTGTCGCTCCCACAACTTTAAATTGAGCTGCGAGGAAGGCATTGATGGCACCGTACAAGCGGAACACATTCCACAGTCCCCCATTTTTGGATTGTTGGACAATCTCAGAAATGTGAACGCGTCCATCACTCTTGCCAATGGTTTCACCGACATCAATCAAGTCAATGTTGGCAATGCCTTTAATCCCACCTGTAAGATAACCAGATGCGACTAATACATCAACTCCAACACCAGCAGCAATTGTCGCATTAAGTGTTACTTCCGGTCGATCTTCTCCTGTGCCATCAACATTTGTGCGATCGCTGATGTAGATTCCATCTAAAGGTAATAGAGAATCAATAGTATCAAAGGTGTCGGCTTTAATTTTACGGGCTAGTTTATTGATGCCACTCGTATCAAAGCCAAAAGCGAGATTTAACTGAGCATTAAAGTTTCCTTGCAAAATTCCTGAAATTGGTCCCCAAATCGGGAAAGTTCTTTCCACACTAAAGTCAAGGATAAAAGGTGGAAGCTGTAGCCCCAGAAGTGGAACGTCTTCGCCTTGAATAAGACCTGGAATATTGGAGAAAATTAGGGGAGAGATAATGCTGTCATTGAGGACAGTTTTCGCTTTGTCGATTAATCCTTTTTGTTTGGCAGTTGCTGTTGTATTTTGGGTGGTTAACTGGTCAATTACTTGTTGAGTCGTGAGATTCCCTGCATTAAGATCAGGTGATTCTGGATAAGTAACGCTGCCAAAATTAATAATAATCCCTGAATCCTGTTCAGCTTTAAATTCGGAGAGAATGTTAATGTAGGTAGCGATTTTGTTAATATAAGATAGCCAGTTGTCAGCCGACTGAATCGCTTCATCAATGTTTTTAGCCTTATCAGGACTCAGTATTTTTCCGATACTGCCTGCTAGTTCTAGAACGGTTACTTTCCCGTCTTTATTGATGTCAAAAGCAGGGGTTAATCCCAAACTGGAAATTAGTTTTACTTCACTGCTTAACGCATTTATAACTGGTCGAAAAGGTGCGATGTATTTGTCCGCTTGTTCTGCAAAAGGTTGTACTTGTTTTCCTAACCATGAACCCAAATCTAAACGAATATTCTCAAGCGAGGCAGTTAGGGCAGGTTTAGTGGGGTCGTTGACAATTTTGCCTTCACGGTTTTTATACTCATACAGAAACGGAGTATAGTTGACTGCTATTTCTGTTGCTAAATTAGGTAATCCTTGACCTAAGTTATCCAAACCGACTTGGGCTTTAAGTCCTAAATTCGCTGAAACAGACGCACTAGCTACAAACTGGTCTCCTAAAAGTTTAAGGGTAGAACCATCTAGTGATTGATTATTACCAAACTCTGTGTAACTAAGCCGACTGCTGTCATCTCTGAGGACAACTAATTTTCCGTCTCCGCTATCATATCGACCGTTACCATTCTTATCTAAAGCTGGAATAACCGGGAATGTACCATCATTTAGGGCATTTACAAAAGGCTCGCCGGCAGTAAACTCTACTGTTTCGACAATGCCATCATCAGTAACTGTCCAAACTTTTTGTTCAGTTAGTGGGGTAAATAAGCCATCATTATTGTTGTCTGCAAAGAGAATTGCTGGTTTAGCTTTAACTGCCCAAAGTGTATATATTCTCCCTTCACCATCAGACTCGCTATATTTACCATCTTGATTAAGGTCAAAGTTATCCTCAATCGGTAAATCAAATGTTTGACCAAAGGATGTAGTTCCAGGTTCTTTTTCTCCTGGATCTTCTTGTCCATTTTGGTTGAAATCTACATAGTTCCATATTCCATCATCATTGGCATCGAGAAAACGGAAACCATTAGTCTTGTCCTGATCAAACTGGAGCGCATAGTCTGGCACATAAGTATATAACGTACCTCGATTTTCATAGCGATCATCTCGGTCGTAGTAGCCATTAAGATTACTGTCAAACCGGGCTTCATAGGCTAAATCAAAAGTTCCATCCGGTAATAATCCGCCTTTAGGTTCAAAACCCTCGTCAATACCACTATCATTGACATCAAACCAGCGAACAGATGGGCTAGGAAATAGCGTCGGTTCTTGATACAAACTTGGGCTAGTCTTGTTTTTACTAAGATTCTCTGCATCGTAGCGAATCTCACTGGTTTGTGTGAAAACAATTTCTGTACCTTCTTCAGGGTCGTACTTACCGTTGCCATTTAGGTCAAATTCAGGTATAACTGGTAACTTGACAGCTTTAGCACTACCAAGAAAGTTTTTCCCTGTTACTACTTCATTAACATCCAATTTGCCATTTTTGTTCGCATCTAAAAACTTATAACCAACCCCAATATCAGCATCTTTTAAACCAACTTTCACAGTCAAGCCAGCTTTGGTTTTTGTGCTGGAACTACTATCGTTATCTCTGAAAGTTGCTGTTAATGGTCCCAAAAAGCCATCAGCTTGGAATCCGGGTAGGGATATTCCAAAATCAACTGTGAAGGAAGTTGCATCAGTGTCTATAAAGAAGTCTCCGTTTACCTGCTCACCTGACAGAAAACTAAGAATTGGGTCAGTGCTATTCGGGTTAACCTCCTGACTATTCGCTTTTACTGTGTCGAAAACAGGATTTAATGAAGCACCTGAATCTTTGATGCGCGACAGAGATTCAGGAGAATTTGGTTTGAATCCGAAGCCTAAAGATAAGGTAGCAGTTGCTGCTAATTCGGCTTTACCCTTAATTTCCAATCCAAAACTGTCACTACCGAGATCAGTTTTTAAGTCTGCTTCCCAGACGGGGTAGGATAAGGAAATTAAAAGTTTAAAACCCAATCCATTTTTTGCCGCAATACCGCCACTCACTTTTGGCTTTAGAGGCGTGTTGGCGAGAGCAGATGTAAGACCTTCTCTGATGAAGGTGATAAAATCATCCACTTTGACCCCACCCGTCTGTTTACCCGCATCTTTTATTTTCTCTGTCAGAGCAAGCTTAAACGGCATGAGGTTACTGGCTATATCATCGGAAATGCCGCCAATAATTGGGATGTCTAAAGTTTTAAGTTGTTCTTGCAGTTGCTGATCTAAGTTATCCAGAATCTCATTGAGATTATCACTGATGACGGTCATCTCTCCTTCACCCAGCACGCGATCGCTCACATCTATTACTTCTACTGGCACCGAGGGAATGGTAAGCTGATTGTAAACTTGATCTGTGCTGCTGAGGCTGAGGGTCAGGGGAATCGTTTCACGGGGTTCAGTCACTGCATCTTCAATCGCTTCCACAATTACTGTTTGCGGAGTATTCCAGTTCTCTGCGGTAAAGGTAAGGCTAGTTTGATCCGTTTCCCAATCTTCACTTGTGCCTAAATTAATCGTGACATCTGCTGTTGGCTGGCTGGTTAGCTGTACTGCAAAAGCATCCAGTTTTCCTGTTTCCTCTACTACTGTAGTGCCATCAGTTTGAATAATTTGCACCCCAACTTGGTCATTATCCTTAACATTGACTGCGATCGCGCCAACTGTTAAATTGTTGTACTGAGTGTCACTACTGCTAAGGGTGTGGCTAATACTTGTTGTGCGATCGCCCTGTGCAATAAAATCATCTTTAACTGCGACGCTGACAGTCTGGGCTACATTCCAATTATCTGAGGTAAAGGTGAGCGGTGCAATAGATTGTAGTTGAGGATCAGCATTAACGGTAATCGTTACATCAGAATCAGGTTGGCTAGTCAACACTACTGAGTAGGTATCAGTAATCCCGTTCTCGTTGACTTCGGTAATATTTCCCGTCTCTAGGAAACGCACCCCCGCCACATCATCTTCTACAACTTGCACATTCACAGCACGCGGGACAATACTGGTATAGTTAGCCTCTTGAGTGGTGACTGTATGGTTAATACTACCAGAACGGTCTCCTTCAACTCGGTTATCATTAATTGCTGAGACAATTACTTGTTGCGGAGTCTGCCAAGTATCTGGAGTAAAAGTTAATGTGGTTTCGTTAGTTTGAAGACCAGTGCTGGGGTTTATATTTATAGTTACATCAGAAACAGGTTGGCTAGTTAATACTACGGTATAGATATCGCCCGTACCGCCTTCATTCACTAAAGTACGATTGCCTGTCTCGTTGATCCGCACGCCAGAAATGTCATCATCGTAAATCGTGACTGTCCCTTGATTAGCACTGCTCAAGTTATAACCAGCACCTGCTTCCAAGGTAAGCTCTACAGTTTCACCACCAAGCTCAGTAATTGGATCTTGAATGGGAAATACCTGTACAGATGTTCCTGTCTCACCCGCCGGAATAAAGGCTGTCCCGCTCAAGGCTATATAATCAGTACCCGAAGTCGAGGTACTACTATTATTAATACTGTAGTTCACCGTGATGCCACCGTTGGGAGCAGGGTCACTTAAGACTAGGTTGAACGCCCCCACCACCAAACTCTCTTCACTCGCTGAATCGGTGCTGACGATACTCAGAGTGGGTAAGTCATTATCAGTAATACTGACATCAAGATTGGGAATATTTGTATTAACAGAATAGTTAGAATCTGCTGAATTGAGAATAGAGTGGGTAATGCGACCAAAATGATTGCCTTCTACCTGAGTATCATCTACTGCTTTTACATAGATGGTTTGGGCAGTGGTGTCGGTATGAGACAGTATGAGTTCGGTAGCGTAGGTAGTATTATCTAAACTAATGAGTAGTTGGTCATCAGCCTGAATCAGCACCTGAACCAGTCCCGTGGGGGTTTTGGTCAACGCTAGTTCATAGGTATCAGGACTGCCCCCTTCGGTCGTTTGGGTGCTATTTCCGCTAGGAATTACTAAAACTCCATAGCCATCATCATCAATATTTGTTACCTCAAATGTGCCGAGGTTGAGGTTGTTATAGTTAGCATCTAAACTATTGGCATTGAGGTTGAGGTTATAAGTCTGGTTACTATCGACTTCCGCATCGTTAACCCCAGTTACTGTCACAGTCTGGGGAGTATTCCAGTTACTAGGATTGAAAATCAAGCTTGATTGGTTCAAACTACCTTCAGTAGTGTCAAGACCATCTAACGTAATGCTCACATCTCCTGTCGGTTCACTGGTCAGCACCACCTCAAATTGAGTCTCACCCCCTGCTTCAGTTGTGATTCCTTGGGTTGGTGAGATAGTTGCTCCAGGTTGGTCATTGTCCAACAGGGTTAGATTAGAACTAAATTGGTTAGTATCGAGGGTATAACCTTCTCCTTCACTTAAGGTAACAATAACCGTCTCAGAACCTTCTGCAACGGCATCGTTAATGGGGTTAATCACAATCAGGGCATTTTTGTTTCCCTCTGCTATCACCACTTTTCCAGAGGTAGCCTGATAGTCGTTTCCAGATGTGGTGCTGCCGCTAAGTGTATAGTTGATAGTTGCACCACCGGAAGGCGCAGGGGCATCCAATTGGATTTGAAACTGACCTACAACTCCGTCCTCGCTGGCATCCTGCACTTTTGTAACTTTAGCTACAGGGAAAACCTCGTTATCTTGGATGACCAGAGTGGCTGTTGTTTTAGTGACATCCAGGGTATATAAGCTGCCTGTTTGCGGAGGATTGAGAGTAACAACCACAGTCTCATCTGGGTCGTAGATGTTTTCATCTATGGGATTTATGGTGAGATCAGCACTGGTTTGTCCCTGGGGAACAATAATACTACCACTCAACAGTTGATAATCTAACCCCGCAGTAGCACTACCACTGACAGTGTAAGGAATAGTAGTTCCTCCATCTAATGCTGGACTAGCTAAGGTGATGGTAAATCTTCCTTCGGTTGGTCCAGTTTCGCTGGGTTGTCCAGGATCTGCGGTAATGCTGGCAACAGGGATGATTTCGTTATCTTCAATGTCTAGGGTTGCATTGGTTTGAGCAGAGCCGACTAATGTGTAACTCCTACCGCCAGTATGTTGTGGGGAGTTGGCGGTTGGCTCTTGCAGAGTGATTATGACATTTTCACCAAGCGGCTCATAAATTGCGTCATCAATTGGGTTGATGTCAATTACTGCTTCGGACTGACCTTTTGGAATTGTAATGCTGCGAGTAATGCCATTAAAATCTGTTCCTTCTGTTGCAGTTCCACTTACTTGATAGTTAATGGTTGCATCACCTTCTAGGGCGGGAGTAGCTAATTTGACTTTGAACTGACCTACAACTTCATCTTCTTCAAAGGCATCAGAAATTTTCTCTATACTGGCAACAGGTAAGATATCGTTGTCTTGAATTGTTAGGGTTGCACTGTTTTTGGTTGAGTCAATTCCGTAATACTCCTGAGAAGTGATTGTGATCTGGATGGTTTCATCGGGGTCATAAAGAAAATCATTTTTCGGAGTGACATTTATCGTTGCAGTCTTTGACCCTTTGATAACTAAAATATTTCCTTGAAGCGTATTGTAATCAATATCACTAGTCGCAGTACCGCCGACAGTATAATATACTCTGAAGTTAGCCGGAGCAGGCTCGGTCAAGTTTATGATAAACGTACCAACTGCCCCATCCTCTCTAGGATTACTTCCCGCAACCACGCTAACCACTGGTTCATTATCAGCGATCGCGACAGTGGCAGTCTTTTGATTATTGTTGATGTTGTAAACTCCTGAATTTAGAGTCAAAACAACGGTTTCATTGCCCTCATAGATTGAGTCATCAATCATAGTAACGTCGAGGGTAGCACTGGATTCACCTTTGGGGATGGTTACAGTTCCTAATGTGTTGTAATCTGTACCCTGGGTTGCCGTTCCAGCAATACTATAGTTAATTGTCAACGGCACAGGTGTGGCTTTGTTCAGATTGAAACTGAACACACCTGGATCACTGAACGTACCTAGAAAATTGCTATATTCCTTGGTATCAGATGTCTTAACTACATTTAGTGTGGGCAAGCTTTGAATATTATTATTACTGGTAGGAGAGGATTTTCCATCAAAGTAGTAGTCATAGGCGATCGCTCCTGGATTTAAGGCATAAACCTGACCACCATTGCGAACAAAGAAATCATCCCCTAATCCCTGTCCATCATTAGCTCCAGATCCTCCCATAGCGGAATTCGCTACGAAAATGTTTTGGGAACTGTTGTTGAGTAGAACTAAAGTGGCTCCTGAGTTGACAAAAATGCCACCTCCTAAGCCAGCACCACCGCCACCAATTCCGCCGATGCCACCAGAGCGAGTGTTGCCTCCTCCTTCTCCTGTTCCTCCACTTCCTCCATAGCTACCACCAACACCAGCATCCCCTCCAAAGCCTCTTGAACGTTGGGTATTAAAGTTTGCAGCACCGCCGCCGCCGCCGCCGCCGCCACCGCCACCACCACCAAAACCACCTCTTCCTCCTGTTCCTCCCGATCCTCCAGAACGAAGTGTGGTGCTTGCTTGACCGCCACCGCCACCGCCGCCACCACCTTGACCAAACTTTCCAGAATCACCATCTTTACCAGGTTCCCCGGTACCACTTCCAGCGTCTAAGCCACTGCGTCCACCACGTCCACCACCAACACCACTCAAACCGTTCAATCCACCAGTGATAAGTAATCAAACAAAATTAATTACACAAATTAATATACAATATAATTTAGG